>NZ_VZZR01000061.1:0-8513 GCF_009650555.1 Pseudomonas sp. EMN2 | reverse complement strand
TTCCTCCTGCACTTCACTCCGACCTCGAGCTCCTGGATGAACATGGTTGAGCGCTTCTTCCGGGATATCACCGTTTACTTGCGCGACGGCAGCTTCAGTTCCACACGTGAACTGGCCAGGTCCATTACCACGTTTTTAGCGCTGCACAATGCTCATCCCTACCGATACGTCTGGAGCGCAAAAGGTGAAGACATCTTGCGTAAGATCCAGGGTGCCCGAGAGGCTATGGCACGCGAGAACAAAGAGAACATTTTATCTGAGTCAGGACACTAGTTTACGACATTTCGTTTGTTGAGGAAGAACCTGTAGTAGCTTTCCACAGCGCTGTCCCAGCAATACCGTGGTAATTTTCTTCGACCCATGTAGAAACATCCCCAGAGGGTAGATAGGATCGTCTTTTAGCATTGCGACAGATTTCTTGCTCTCAATGTCAAAAAAACAAGAACTCCAAAGACTGCGAACAAGTACCAGCTTAGGGGCAGACGCCCCTACAAATAACAGCTGAATTGACTATATCATGCTGATGCGCTTGCTTCATAATTTCCTGCAACCGCTTTTGAACCTCGTTGCCGATGCATTCAATCCTCAGCTCGGACATATCCTCTCGGCCATGCTGATCGAAATCGTAGGCGATATAATAGATACCAGCCTAAATATCATCCAAAGAAAATCAGGCATTACATATTTCGCTGCACAAAAAGGCCTTGACGCTGAGCTGAAGGCCTAACAGGACATTCACAAAACACTCTATCGCTTTAGCGCTAGGCGTGTAAGAAAATCGCGTATTTTTTCCGCCCCCTAATGCCGGGAGCATTACATGTCGAGCGTATGTCAGGGTAAGATGTGCAGCCTGCCTTAATAGGTGAGAATCACATGCAGAACATACTGAGACGACCATCCAGCATAGACGCTCATGCCGGAGCAGTATTCTGTCTCAGCGAGGCCTACAAGCAGCGACAAATAATCACCACACTGCGACATGCCGGCGTCATCTTGCCATTTGAGAATGTAACCTTCAGATAATCTAAAAAATGCACCATGCAGAAAGCTGCCCAAGATAACGTACATGACTCTTAATACGTACCGAAAAATCAATGCGAATCCGTCACGCGACATTTATGATTAACTCGCCAACCGAAGAACCCGCATTGAAACTCAATCTAATCAGACTTAGCCTATGCGCGATCACTAACCGACAGTAAGCGAAATAGTATTATTATCAACCTGCGCGAGAAGAAATCGATGCTCACATCCAAAATTATCAACAATCATAACCATACTAGTTGCACGCCCCCAATCACCTACGGGGTGGCTACGGATGTAGTCCATGCACGCCCGAATAAGATCTGGTCGATTATTTAATCTAACATTCTGGTTATTGAGATGAGGATAACGCCTAATCTGCCCAACGGACAGATTTGACACCGTGTGGGTAATTCTAAACATTAGCCGCCGGCCGGAGTCCCAAATTAATGAGAGCCCAGGTGGCTGAAAGCGGCCACCACCACTTCCAATCTCTTGCATTACCCTCAAGCCTGACGGTAACCGCCAATAATGTACGATAGTTTCAGCCGTGCTCGACCCACTGCCCGCCCCCCTGTGTCCAACTTCAATAAAATGACTCAGGTCAGCAGCGTGCAACGTATATGGCGCTATAGAGACTGCTCTAATCCAGCTATTAAATAGATTACCTACGGCCGGCTCCCCCGCATCCCGATCACTATAAAACCGCCGGAGTTCGTCAATTACCACAGTAGCCCTAAATTCTCTGGACTCAGCATTCAACCTTGCTCTAAGAAACAATGTAACGAACTGTACTGACGAATTCTCTGCAGCCGGACCCACTTGCTGTTCAAGGCCCTCAACAAAGCCATCGGAACTATCAGCCATGCTCCTAGATTGCCACAAACCTTCATCAAACCCACGATGCTGCTGATCCGAGCTCCAATTGTCTGGCATAGCCTCACCATCGCGCGCTACCAGTTGAAGTGACTCTAATTCGCGAGTTGTCAGCGGCGTATTCACACCGTTCACCGTTTTTATGTACTCAACAGTGACAGCCAGTTGCTGCCTATTGTTGGCGTACAATGAATTGGCGCCATTCAATATGCGTATGCTAAAGTGTGTAAAACGGACGACGTTCATGACATTCTCCAGTACTCATAGAGTATGATTAAGGGCAAAACCATAAAACGGAGCGGCAATCTGCTTAAAGTTTTCCACCCCGTAGCGCGCGTTTAGTTCCTCATCAGCAAACAAAGCCTTTTCTTGAACAAAGTGAGCAAACTGTTCGTTGGCCTCAAAAAAATACTGATCGATATTAGGGCTACTGTGAAAGTAAACAAATACAGCTCGCTGAAACATTCTGGCAAATTCCAGCGTCTGAAAACCCACATCCTGTGACGAATTAACCTCTGACCATTCGCTTTCAACACCCTCAACATCAGTGCTGGTCCAGACCAAAATAAGCCGATGATCAAATTTAGGAATAAAATAATCACCGTCCTGATCTATATAAAGCATTTCTTGAAAAAATGATTCATCTCGTAAAAACGGTGGCGCGATAAATTCAATTAGGAATTTTACTCCATCTGAAAAAAAGGGTACACATTCTCGTCCTAACGATAGGGCCTGCACTCTGCCAACCGAGCCAGGGCTTCTCGCCGACTTGAAGATGGAATCTAACATGCGCTGCTCAACGAATATCATAACATCACCCTTCATTTACCAAATGTGATACTAACAGGGAAAACCAAATCGTGACTCTTCAAGTCGACCTATATACTTCAAGGCAATTCAAGATAAAGAATCACGCTTGGCAATTCAGGAAGCAAATAAATAATACTACGTCGAACTTCGGTACATTTCAGAGAGTGCCGAATCACGAAGCCGACTAGCACCTTCATCAAACCTGCTCGAAAAACCATGGGCACTGGCAATGGAATCAGTAAATGCACCTATCGTCGACGTGGACGCACCATTTTTACTCATTGGTTCGCTATCGGACTCCGAGGAGTTGTCGTCAGCCACGGAGCCAGATCCAGTTACTGTAGCGGTAATTCCGAACACAAGGTCCGCACCTCCAGCAATAACCCCAAACGCTCTCATAAATCTAATATTGCTATCGTTAAATCCGAGAGCGGCACGAACTCCTTCCGTTAATCCTCCCCTAACAGAAAAACCAACACCTGCTCCATACCGATTAGTTTCCGGAACAAAAGTAACAGTATTATGAGTCTCTACATTCCAGATAGCCCCCATCCTATTATTAATCGTACTGCTTGTTCTTGCTGTGCGATATGCCGCAACAGCAGAGTATCCAGCTGAAACCAATCCCGCGGCTATAGATGCTACACCGAAGCCTAGTGAGGCTTTATTTAGTCTGCTGATAACCCCACTACGTTTGCCCCAACCTTTTCTCTCGTCCTCCGCCTCCACCCCCATTGCGGCCACGCCTAACGTCCCGCTGACGACACCTAGGCCTCCGGCCGCCACGCCTGCAACCACTGCAGCTGTTACGACCGGCCCGATAGCTGCAAGTGCGAACCCGAATGACAATATCCCAGCTAAAAGCCCCCCTAGCCCCAAAAGCCAAGCCAACCACTTCGGCATAAGACCACTGGGGTCACTAAAATTAATCGGGTCACCATGACAATAGGCATACGCATTAATCCCTCCGGCACCGAAGGGACTTAACGGGTCGGGGGACAGAAAGATCATCAGCTCCGGATTATAGGCCCTACGGCCGTTCCCCAGATGGTATAAGTTGGTTACGGGGTCGAGCAGTTCACCATTGAAGGCGGCGCGAACCCGATCAACCAACATGCTCGAACTGCCTTGATCACCCACGTTTGATACACCATAAGGCGTGTAAAAAATACGCTTATTCTGCCCCGCCTCCGTTATAACCCCCCTGACACTCGCTGACTGATCCAGTAAATTAAACTCATCATCATCGGACCCACTTCTATTATTAGCCAACACATCTTGTGCATTACGTAGAAATTTCGATGTTCTGCTCATCTGAGTAGCATTTACCATTTCTCCATGAGCGTAATTTAACTCCACATCTGGGCGCCCCCCAGGGTCTGAGCGAGATATTTGTCTTCCATCGGCATCGTACCCATAGATAGCGAAGTTCTGTCTATCAGACTGAACAACAGCAATTAACCTTTCAAAGTCATCATAAGTATATACACTTACGCCATCTGAAATTACGTTTCCTGACTCATCATACGCTAGCGTAACTACACTCGGGGGATTTGAATGCGTTAATCTGGCCAGCTGAGTTGGATCAGGCAAACCAAACAACCTATCACTCACGTTTCTAGAACCATCCAAAAAGACTGTGACGACCTGAGTTATATTATTTAAGCTGTCATAGGCAAACTCTTGACGGACAATACTTCGACCGAGATGATCAATCGGATGATTTGCTCCATCACACTGATACAGGCTTAAACGCCTATTAGGATCGTAGGTAAAACGCTCAGTGGTAATTTCAGCGCCTTCGTCGACAAGGTCTACATTATGGCGTTCGTGCAGGCGACCATCGAGGTAATAGCTAGTCAATAGAAAGTTTTTACTCTCTCCATTCACAATCGTCTCACGCATCGACTCTCGCTCACAAATGGCCTCATAAGTGAT
Source organism: Pseudomonas sp. EMN2 (assembly GCF_009650555.1). Lineage (NCBI taxonomy): Bacteria > Pseudomonadati > Pseudomonadota > Gammaproteobacteria > Pseudomonadales > Pseudomonadaceae > Pseudomonas > Pseudomonas sp. EMN2. The sequence continues at coordinate 3,866 of NZ_VZZR01000061.1, read as the reverse complement.
CTCTGTCGTTATTTCATAGCCACCTTGACCAGCTGTATAGCTGGCAACTCTGCCGTATTGATCATATTTATAATCAACAAAGGTATCACCCACAACAATATGTTCAAGCCTACCAACACTGTCATAGGATCTATTTTCAACACCATCTTGCGGAGAATCTCTCCTCAGCAACCGCCCCGCGGTAGAATAATCATAGCGTGAAACATATTCAGCCCGGTTCATTGCAACCTGCGTATCTACATATACGCGACCGTATTTATCATGCTCTTGCAGATGAACGAATTGCGCACTATTACTTGAACGCTCTAATAGCCCAGTAACATTGTTGTATGAGAATTCACTGGCTATACCGCTGGCCAATGTGATCTGCTCGAGCTGTCTCAATTCAGGATTATATCTAAAGTTCTGAGTGACTCCACGTGGAGAGCGCGACTCTGTCGGCAGAGTTGTTCCATCCTCATAGCGCCAAGTCGCCGCAAACCCTGCCACGCCCCTTAATTGCTCTTTCAGTCGACCAACCCCATCATAAACACGCGACCCCAGGCGCACGTCATTAACATCTTGGGAAACAGCCATCTCATCGCTAGTATGCTGGGCGTAGCCAATGCGCAGTACTCTTGAGTAATTGCCGGCAGAATCTCCATCAGGCTTATACCGTTTAACCTCTACTCGATCAAAAATGTCATATTCATAAGCCACTTCAATAGCACTATCCAACACCTCAAAGGTGCACCGACCAAAACCATCAAAGGTCCGATCAATCATGTTAATGCCTGGAAAGCGGTTGCTGACCTGCTTAACCACCTTATTGAAATCATTATAGTAACTGAGAGTTGGATGTAGACCGACTACCCCCTCGGTTTTCAAACGACTTATGGGATCATAGTCAGTTATGTATACGCTTCCATCGGGGCGAGTGATGTGACTACGTTCACCCCAAGAGCTATATGCATAACTTGTGATTAATGAGAGTTTGCCGTTATCTGTTTGATCCACAACCTCTTCAGACGTTACCTGATCAAATTCATTGTAAGTCAATTTTAGTAAAGTGAACTCCTCCGCCCCCTCCTGTGTCTTTTTGATTTCAGCATTAGAGATTTGACGCCCAAATCCGTCGTAGTAAGTGACATACTGACCACCTAACGCGTCTATCGTCTCAAGGCTAGCCTGGTTGCTGGGGCCTCCAAATGTATACGTATACAGTCGAGCAGCTTCACTATCAGTGTTAGGCGAGGCGAGCTCTGACACCATTCTTTCGGACACGTCATATTCATACGTCAACGTGGCGGAGTCTTCTTTCGTGATCGAATAGAGCAACCGACCAATCAGTGAAAGTGATCGGCTCGACTCTAAGTAGGCATTATCAAAACCTATTACTTTACGACTCTCAATAATCAAGTTGTTTTTCAGCTCATATGCAAACTCGGTCCTTGTCATGAACTCATTAATAGTAGTAGAAGCCCCTTTAATCCTACCATGCAGCGGTGCGTCAGTAGTGTCATCATAGTAGATGAAATCAGTAACAACGGCATCATTCAACTCAGCATGAGACTTAATAGCCACATAAAAGCTATTACCGTCAAGCGTGCTTAACGATGTATACGTATAACTGCTTGACTTGGGCGACAACTCTCCAAAAGCCGGGTATATTGTCTCGTCTTTTTTAAACCTTACAAACTGTCCATGAGGCTCTGGAGGACACAATTCTGGCACGTCTTCAACGGCAGGCACCCCTTCAACAGGATAATAGGTCATAACGTGGCGAATACCGGATGTTTCTGTTCGGCTGGTTTCATTCCCAAATTCATCTGTTTCGCTAAGTATCACTTCCTCCCGACCATCATCGCCGCCCAATAACTCGTAGCGTGTAATTATTTTTTTGGGTAGTTGTAAATTGGCCGGCTGCTCTGGAAAACTAGCCCCTGGAACATTATTGTAAGTTATTTCTTTGGTGATTTTGGCATTTCCGCGCGTCACTTCTTCAGAGACTAGCAAGTGAAAATTATTGAAGGTATTTTTGGTGGTCCGCAAAACGCTAACATCCGCCACCTCTTCAGCCTCTTCAATAACCTGCTCCTCGCTTATATATTCATAAGCACCATCTTGCACAAAGTATAGATTATCAACCCCCTCACGAAAGCCATCATTGTATGGAAAGCCGGTAAAATTGTTGCTGCTGTAGGTGTACGTGCGAATTATATTTTTTTGCCCCGCGCCTGGTCGTTTTGTCCAGCCTGTAACATTAGGTATAAATCTATTGTGGTCAATCTCATGTCCGTGCGGATGATAGTAAATTTCTTCTATCCCTCCGCTAGGAGTTTCCAGCTTTGTTATTGCAATTACGTTGTCTGCGAAAGATTCATATTCAAACACATAATAAGACAACGTTTCAGGTGCATCATCCCTATCGAAAGGAGCCGTAACGGTGGTTAACTCGAAATTTCTTGTCACATTGAACTGCTTTCGCGCCATCCGCCCATCATGAACGAGAGTATCTGCCATCGTAAGATGGCCTTGAGGATAGTGCAGTACCAGCATCTCCTGTTCCGTTTGCATATTAGTAATTTTCACTAGAGTCCCAGTCTCGCGATGGAATTCGAATCGCTCTCCGTTTTCGAAAACTATTTGATGGAGATGGAATAGGTGCTTGTGTGGTGAAAACTGTAAAATTTCGATAGTGCCGTCTATATAAATCACGTGAAGCTCAAATTCTGCAGAACGCCGAACAACGAGATCTTTAAGCTTCCTGTCCTTTAAAATCAACTCCTCCCCTACATCAGGTAAACGATCGGTAACAATGCGCTCGCCACTCAACAATCTCAGACTGGGCGTATCCGATGCCGAATCAAATATGGTCTCACTCATACCCCAACCTTTACCATAGCCGACATCAGTATCATTCAACATGGAGAATTGTAGATAGATACTGCGACTTACTTCTATTGCACCCTGAGGAGACAGTGTCGCCAAAGAGATAGTAGTGCCATATAGCCCTGTACGGGGGTCTACTTGACCATCCAAAAAGGACTTGAAATTAAAGGCATTGGAATGGATGTTCATTTTATCCCTCTCTGACTTATAGTTTTTTGATACCTATCGATAAATAAATTCGCTAGATTAATAAACAGCATCACATTTCAGATTAACTAGCGCACTACACCGACCAAGCTACCCCCTATAAGAATACAGAAACTCTTATGCAAGATGAGATCATCTCGTACAGGAAAATAATTCTACATAAGGCAAAGCTACAATTATCTACAACACGACGCATTCAGTGCGTGATAATTGGATCCAGTTCTAGCAGTCGAGCTCTGACCTGTCGAATTCTATTTTGTAACAAGCCAAATAGAAAAAACGCATTACACAATATTTGATAGCATCATCTAAATCGCCTGAACCATTCTGTAATTCTTCCGCAACCGCTCTAGAGCGGCAATATCGACAAGGGAGTGCGCACCTCGACACGTAACCATTTCGCGTATTCCTGAAAGCTTCTGCGCATCATTTATATTTTGTACAAATAAAAATATTGCACAAACCAGTAAAAAGTTCTAATGCGAGGCCATTTTTCCAACTAAAGCAGCTTAGGGCCGATACTTGCTTGGAGATACCGTTACCAAAACGAGGTTATGCCCGTACTTACTTTTCAGAGATCGCGCTAATCGCCGATTCGGCTATTCGGCTATTCGGCTTGATCATGAGCTTCTGCCAGCCGGCTGGAACGCATGAGGGCGGCGCGGGACTGACGCCCCTCGCGCGGAAACGCTGCCTTCACTAGTCTTCTGTCTCAAAAACAAGTTTCCCATTTGAGCTACGCTTTGTTGGTCAAACAGGATGCGGGGTGGAGCGATGAATCCTCAAGA
>NZ_VZZR01000060.1:0-77737 GCF_009650555.1 Pseudomonas sp. EMN2 | reverse complement strand
GCTGTTCATGCACCTCGAAGCTCTGCCTTTGAGCCCCAACGGCAAGCTGGACCGCAAGGCCCTGCCTGAGCCTGATGCCATTCAGGACCGTCCTTACGAGGCCCCTGAAGGCGAAACCGAAACCCAGTTGGCCGCAATCTGGGCCGAGCTGCTGGGCGTGGAGCGGGTGGGGCGCCATGACAACTTCTTCGAACTGGGCGGCCATTCGCTCGCGGCGATTCGGTTGATCGACAAACTCGTGAAGGCTGGCCTGCAGGCCGCCCTCAACGACGTGTTCCAACAGCCAAGCGTGGCCCTGTTGGCCCGTCATCTGGACGCCAGCCACGCCGGTCGGGCGCAAACTGTCGTCACCGTCAGGGGCGCTGGCAGCCAACCTGCGTTGTTCCTGGTGCACGAGTTCACCGGCCTGGACTTCTATTTCCCGGTGCTGGGCCAGCACCTGCCAGGGGATTTCCCGCTCTACGGCCTGCCGGGGGTGCCGTATGGCGAGCCCCAGCCACGCACGCTGGAATGCCTGGCCCGCTACCAGATCGAACAGCTGCGCAAGGTCCAGCCGCACGGGCCCTATCGCCTGGCGGGCTGGTCGTTCGGCGGCGTGCTGGCCTTCGAAATGGCGAATCAACTGTTGGGCGCCGATGAGCAGGTCGAGTTCCTGGGGCTGATCGATACCTATACGCCGCGCCTGGCCGACCAGGGCAAGGCGCGCTGGCAAGGCCCGCGTGCGCTGGAGCGCCAGTTGCTGCTCAACTGCAGCACCTTCTGGCGCACCCAGGGCGAGGCCGGCGAGGCGCGGTTGGTGCAGCTGCAGCGCCTGGAGGCCGAGCAGGCCGACTTCAATACGCTGCTGGCCAGCTGCCGTGAACACCAGCTGCTGTATGGGCTGTGGTCGAGCATGAGCGATGCGCAGTTGCACCATTACTTCACTCGCGAGCTGGCGCACGGTCATGCCATGGCCCACTACCGCCTGGCACCGCTGAGTGTGCCGGTGCACCTGTTCCGCGCGGAGCAGGGCAGCGAGGGGCTGTCGAACCTGGGGTGGCGTGAAGCGTTGCCCGCCCAGGCGCTGGTCGAGATTGCCGTGCCTGGCGATCACCGCAGCATGATGCAGGCACCCCATGTGGCGTTGGTTGGCGAGGCCATTGCCCAGGCACTCGACCGCGTTGCGGCGCGCCCGGCCGAACAGGCTGTCGCTTACCAGCCGCTGGTGGCGATCCAGACGGGGCAGCATGGCCATGCGCCGCTGTTCTGCGTGCCGGGCGCTGGTGACAGTGTCACCAGCTTCGTCGGCCTGGCCGAAGCGCTGGGGCCGGACTGGCCGCTGTACGGCCTGCAGGCACGTGGCCTGGACGGTTGCTCCGTGCCGCATGTGTCAGTGCAAGCCGCAGTCGATTGCCATGTGCAGGCCATCGAAGCGCTGTACCCGCAAGGGCCACTGAACCTGGTGGGGCACTCGTTTGGCGGTTGGGTCGCGCATGCCATGGCGGCGCGTTTCGAGGCCAAGGGGCGCCAGGTGCGTTCATTGACCTTGATCGACAGCGAAGCACCGGGTGACCTCGGTACCTGTGGCCAGCCCTATACCTTTGGTGAAGCGCTGCAACGGCTGATCGACGCGCTGCAGTTGTCGACCGGCAAGGCACTGTGCATCGAGCCACTGGCCTTTGCCCAGGCCAGCGATGAAGAGCAATTACGCCAGTTGCACGGGGCCATGGTGCGGGTCGGGCTGATGCCGGCGCGTTCCCTGCCCAAAGCCCTGGAAGGCACGGTACGCACCTTCGCTAGCGCCTTGCGCACGCGTTACCAGCCGACGCTGGGTTACAGCGGACCGGTGGGGCTGGTGCTGGTCGATGACCCTAGCCTGGACGCTGCGGGCAACGCACGGGAGCAGGCCAAGATGCAGGCTGGCTGGCAGCAACTGATGCCGCAACTGGCGCTTTGGCAGGGGCCGGGCAACCACTTCAGCATCCTCAAGGTGCCGGATGTGTTCAGCCTGGCGGCCTGGTGGCATGACGGGCAAGCGCTGCAGTTGGGCAAGGTAACCCAGTAATCATGGGGCACCTTGGCCCTTGTGGGAGCGGGTTTACCCGCGAATAAGGCGGTGCAGCCTGCATCGCTTTCGCGGGTAAACCCGCTCCCACAGGGGGCGAGGTTCGGCCATTAAATGTGAAAGTGAGTATTCATGGACAAGTCCAGATTCCGCAAATACAGCCTCGGCGTCGCCGTGGCTCTGGTCGCCGGCATTGCGTTGTACGCCATCCAGGCGCCGGCCAAGGCGCCGCAATACATCACCGCCACGGTCGAACGAGGCGACATCGAGAACGCGGTGCTGGCCACCGGCATTCTCGAAGGCATCAAGCAGGTGGATGTCGGTGCCCAGGTATCCGGGCAGCTGAAGTCGCTCAAGGTCAAGCTCGGCGACAAGGTCGAGCAGGGTCAGTGGTTGGCCGAGATCGACCCGCTGGTGCTGCGCAACACTCTGCGCCAGGCCGAGGTCGATGAAGAAAAGCTGCAGGCCGAGCGGCGCTCGACCCAGGCCCAGCTCAAGCAGGCCAGACGTGTGTACGAACGCTACCGTGAATTGCAGGCCGACGAATCGGTGTCGCGCCAGGACTTCGAAAACGCAGAGTCCGAGTATGAAGTGCAGCAGGCCGCGGTGCGCTCGCTCGATGCGCAAATCCAGAGCGCCCGGGTCGAGATCGACACAGCCAGGGTCAACCTCGGCTACACCCGCATCAACGCGCCGATCACCGGCCATGTGGTCGGCATCGTCACTCAGGAGGGGCAGACCGTTATCGCCAACCAGTTGGCCCCGATACTGCTCAAGCTGGCCGACCTCGACACCATGACGGTCAAGGCCCAGGTCTCGGAAGCCGATGTGATCCATATCAGCCCGGGCCAGGAGGTGTACTTCACCATCCTCGGCGAGGACAAGCGCTACTACGCCAAGCTGCGCGGCACGGAACCTGCCCCGCAAAACTACGCGCAAAGCAGCGACAAGAGCGACGGCAGCAGCGCCAAGCCCAATGGCGCGGTGTTCTACAACGCGCTGTTCGAAGTGCCCAACCCCGAGCACCGCCTGCGCATCTCGATGACCGCCCAGGTGCATATCGTGCTCGATACCGCTACCGGCGCGCTGACCGTACCCGTAGCGGCACTGGGCCTGCGCAATGGTGATGGCAGCTTCCCGGTGCGGGTGCTCGATGCCAAAGGCTTCGCCCAGGTGCGCAACGTGCAGACCGGCATCAACAACAACGTCAAGGTGCAGATCAAGGGCGGGCTGGCCGAAGGCGATCGGGTGGTAATAGGTGAGCCGGTGTCTGGCGAAGCAGGGGCGTGAGCATGAACATGAATGTCGAGCTTACCGCGCACAGGACGGTCGCCAGCGGCACCGGCGAACCCTTGTTGCGCCTGCAGGGCGTCAGCCGCAGTTTCATGGCGGGTGATCGCGAATTTCTTGCGCTCAAGGGTATCGACCTGGACATCCGCAGTGGCGAGCTAGTGGCGATCATAGGTGCGTCCGGCTCGGGCAAATCGACCCTGATGAACATACTCGGCTGCCTGGACAATGCCAGCAGCGGCAGCTACCAGGTGAGCGGGCAGGAAACTCGCGAGCTGGACGACGACGCCCTGGCCGCGCTGCGACGCGACCATTTCGGCTTCATCTTCCAGCGCTACCACCTGCTGCCGCACCTGGACGCTCTGCACAACGTCGAGATTCCAGCGGTGTATGCCGGCACGCCGCAAGGCCTGCGGCATGACCGCGCACGCGAATTGCTCAAGCGCCTGGGCTTGGCCGGGCACCTCGAACACCGCCCCAGCCAGTTGTCCGGCGGCCAGCAGCAGCGGGTGAGTATCTGCCGGGCATTGATGAACGGTGGCCAGGTGATTCTCGCCGACGAGCCCACCGGCGCGCTGGATACCGCCAGCGGCAAGGAGGTGATGGCCATCCTGCTGGAGCTGCACGCCGCGGGGCACACGGTGATCCTGGTGACCCACGACCCGAAGGTGGCCGCCCATGCGCAGCGCATCATCGAGGTCAGCGACGGGCAGATCGTCAGCGACCGCCGCAACGCTGCCCAAGCGTTACCCACACCCGTCACCGAACCCGCGCGCCAGCCACAGGCCGCGCGGCGCCTGGCGGCCAGCCTCGGAATGTTCCGCGAGGCGTTCAAGATGGCCTGGATTGCACTGATCTCGCACCGCATGCGCACTTTGCTGACCATGCTCGGGATCGTCATCGGCATCACCTCGGTGGTGTCCATCTCGGCCATCGGTGAAGGCGCCAAGGGTTACGTGCTGAAAGACATCCAGGCGATCGGCAGCAACACCATCGATATCTATTCGGGGAGCAACTTCGGCGACAGTAGGGCCAAGACCATCGAAACCCTGCTACCGGCCGACGTGGCAGCGCTGAACGAGCTGTACTACGTCGACAGCGCCACCCCGGTGATCGGCCAGAGTACCTTGGTGCGCTACCGCAACCTGGATGTCGATGTGCAGCTCAACGGTGTCAGCGAACACTACTTCCAGGTGCGCAATATCCGCTTGGCCGCCGGCATCGTGTTCAGCGCCGACGACGCCCGGCGCCAGGCACAGGTGGTGGTGATCGACCACAACACAAGCAACCGCCTGTTCGGGCAGAACATCGACCCGCTGGGCCAGGTGATCCTGGTCGGCAACCTGCCATGCACGGTGATTGGCGTGACGGCCGAGAACAAGAACCTGTTCGTCGCCAGCAATCAGCTGAACATCTGGGTGCCCTACGAAACCGCCGCAGGCCGCGTTCTCGGCCAGCGGCACCTGGACAGCATCAGCGTGCGGATCAAGGACGGTGTGCCGAGCAAACGGGTGGAGGAGGAGGTGACCAAGCTGATGCTGCAGCGCCACGGCACCAAGGACTTTTTCACCAACAACCTCGACAGCATCATGCAGACGGTGCAGAAAACCAGCCGCTCGCTGACCCTGCTGTTGTCGCTGATTGCGGTCATTTCTCTGGTAGTGGGCGGTATCGGGGTGATGAATATCATGCTCGTGTCGGTGACTGAACGTACCCGCGAAATTGGTATCCGTATGGCGGTGGGGGCGCGGCAGTCGGACATTCGACAGCAGTTTCTTGTAGAGGCGGTGATGGTCTGCTTGTTTGGCGGGGTAGTGGGGATTGCCCTGTCGTATGGCATTGGCTCGCTGTTCGAGTTATTCGTCAAACAGTGGGAAATGGTGTTTTCTCCAGGGTCGATCGTGATGGCGTTTGCCTGTTCGACGTTGATTGGCGTGGTGTTCGGGTTTGTGCCAGCGCGCAATGCGGCGCGACTGGACCCGATCGAAGCGTTGGCGCGAGATTGATGTTGCCTGCACCGGCCCTTTCGCGGGAACCACGCTCCGGCAGTGGCTGGTGCAGGCCACCACATTCAGTTGTTGGCGTACATCCAGCGCATCAATGAATGCCGGCCGCTGATGCCCAGCTTGATCGCCGCCCTGCGCAGGTAGCTTTCAACGGTATTGGCCTTGAGTTTCAACCGTTCGGCCTGCTCCGGTGCGGTGTGCCCGGCCAGCAGGCCCAGGCACACCTGGCATTCACGCTCCGATAAATTAATTCCGGATTGCGCCAGACGATCGAGAAAGCGCTGCTGCAGGCTCTCTGGGGCTGTACGCTCAGCGTTGGGCTGCAACGCGTCGATGTGTTTTTCCAGCATCGGTAGCAGCAGGGGTGATATTTCATCCAGCCGGCTGCGTTCGCAGGCAGAAAAACTGAAGGTTGAGCCTGCACGCAGCACCTGGATTTCGTACCGCGAATCCCCATTTCGCCTGATCAGGTGCAGACGCGAAGGGTCGTCGAAGCGCCCTTCGAGGTGCTGTTCAGACGAAAAAACCGTTTCATTGATCAGTGTCGACTTCGTTTCGAGTTCAGGCGGGGCAGACGGCAGTTGCCTGATCTGCGTTGCATCGATACTCAGATGCGCTTGGATAAGATCGTGCAGCATGCGTGGGAACTGGCGGCTGCCGGTGCTGGCAATGACCTTGCCGAGCTGCGGATAGAGCAGGTGCGAATTCATCGTGTCGTCCTTGGTATGTCGAGATGCTACTCCTACCGGTTCGCCGGCATCCTGAGCCTGCGGTAGAAGGTGGTTGAATCCTAGTACAACGATTGAGTGGCAATTAAATGAAAGCAGGATAATGGCATAATAATGGCCAGCACTCCTACCGTTCACATTCATCACGACCCATCCACGGAAGTGCAGGGCGTGGCGGTAGGGCTATAGTAGATCGCTCATATAACTCAACTAAATGAGTATTTAGTTGAGTTATACATTTTTGTGATAACCGTGAAGCTTCAGCCGTTTTCTCGCCCGCGAAAATCGCACTGCGCTATGTGAGGGTGATTGGGGAGGCTCGGTTTTATCTAAAAGCAGCAAAAGCCATAGAACAGGCTGCGATGAACGGCGATCTAGTGCTTTACTGGCGCGCAGCGATGAATACAGGCTTGGCCTTGGAGCTGTTTTTGAAAGCTTTCCATGTGGAGTAAGACCGTAATAGCCCAGAGGACATGGATGACCCCAGATGGGATCCTGACGGTTATCTGCAGCTTCGCAATAGTGGAAAGCACAGCCATAGGCTGGTCGGCCTTTTTCAGGAAATCGATAGAGGCCTGGCCAGTCGCTTGCTCGAAATCTCGGAGCGGCTCTGGCCAGGTTACTCACTGAATTGCTCGAAGCTGTTCGTTGGAACGCGCCACAGGTACGAGTTCGAGTCGCTACCGTCGTTCTACACGGAAGTATTCGAACTGGGGCCGCACCTAGACCAGGTGCTGGAGGAATTGATCCGGGCACCAACCGTGTGATTTCTCGCCGGCGAAAATCGCAACGCGATCTGGCTGCAGGAATTTCACCGTGAAAGCGATCGAGCAAAGCTGCCGGCAGCGACCGATTCCAGATCTGCAGGTTGCTAATAGCAACACAAGGTGCCAGCCAAGCAAGCCGTTTTTTCGCGTCCGCGAAAATCTCACTGCGATCTGGCTTCCAATCTGGCCAACACATACCCTGATCGCCCCATATCAATCTGCGCATAATGTATATTATGTTAAATCGTGTATTTCCATTATTGCCACCCAGCTGTTATCCGCTCACTGCTCCATGATTTTCGTGCAACCCGATGCCAGATTTCACAACGTGAACTGCGCAACCACTTCATCCGACGACATGACATCGGCATATTCGCTCCCGAGTATCGCCAAGGTCAGCTCATGAACGCTTGCAGCATCCCAGCGCTTTCCATTCGGCCCAACAACGGGCACGGCTGTCGTGGCGTCTGATGGAAGAATAATGCTGTACCCCAGTGCTTTTCCCGCACGGACTGTGGCGTCCATGCTGTTATGAATGACAACACCCGTCAGCACCAGACGCTTTACCCGCATTTTGCCAAGCGCGGCGTCGAGCTCGGTACCAATGAATGCGCAGTTTTCCCGTTTGACAATGACGGCTTCACCCGCGATCGGAGCAACTTCTTTCTTGATGCCATTCCACGGGCCATGAACGTAATAGCTGGATGTCGGTGTTCGTTCATCGTGTTTCACGTGAACAACAGGCCAGCCGTTTGACCGCCACAGGGCGAGCAGTCGTTGGATCGCTGCTAGATACCCAGGATTGCTTTTGCCATCCCAGTTCGGGCGGTCAATGGCATCTTGTACGTCAAGGATCACAAGGGGCACAGGGCTGGACTGGTCCATCATCCGGTTCAGTTCCTTTAGGTGGTGATCGGTCCGAGTGTGCTGCAACAACCTTCCACCAGCAATTCCCACTGTTGATGCTCACATCAGGCAATAGAACTCACTGACCTCTGCAACGACTTTCCCTGTGCCGTCATACAACCGCGCCTCCGGGTTCAAGGCAATCGAGCGAGCCTCGAGCACATAACGTTGCCCAGCTGTGAAATGGTCGTAATTGACGGTCAGATAGCATTCGCGTACCGAAGGCCCGCCCATCATGCTCATGCCACCACCGCCGCTGGTTTCATAGTCGAACTTCACCACCAGCTCGTGACTGCCGGGCGTAACCTGGAAAAAACGTCCGTCTTCGAGGCGTTGCTTGTCCAGGCGCTCGGCCAGCAATACTCTGTCGTTGGGAAACGGTATCGACAAGTCGACCCAGGCCATCTCTGGGTTGGCGGTTGGCATCGGGGTCTGGCAGCCGGCAATAACACTGGCTGCGACCAGAAAGATCATCCTGCGCATGATCAGCACCTCAAGGGGCCATATGATCAGCATAGCGTTATACAGCCATTGCTATCCCGCGCTCATTTCCACGTCAGGGCTCAAAGTACCCAGCCATGCCACCAGGGCAATGATGACGACGGCCATTGAAAGCTCGAGTGCCAGGCTTCGACGCAAGGCACTCACCGCAACCGAAAACTCGCCATTTCGCACCGAACGCTCCAGCAACGGGCTCAAATGAAAACGATTGAGCGCAGCCAGCGCGATCATTGCGCCAAACAACAGAGTCTTCATAAACAGCAACGCACCATAGGTACTGAGCATGACGCCATCGATGCGTGGCCCAACGATAAAGAGGTAATTGATCGCGCCAGTGAGGCCGATGACGATCACGGTCACGGCGCCGACCGATTCAAAGCCAGTCAATACCCGAGCAAGAATCCGCGCCTCATGTTCGCCTTTCAGTGATTTGCAGCGAAGCAACAAAGCGAACGCCGCCAGTGCCCCGAGCCAAGTGCCCGCAGCCAGCAGATGGAGAACATCGCTGATGAGCTGCCAATAGCCACGACTCCCCTCGCCCATCGCCCCGTGGCCGGTCCACGCCAGGCTTGCCAGTGCAACGGCTCCAGACGCAGTGACGACCCACAGGCTGGCGGTCGCAAAGCGCCTGTATTGCCAGATGCCGACAACAGCGATAAGCAGTGCGGCAATGCGGACCAGCCAGCTCAGGCCGACATGAGTGCCTGTCAGGATCATCTGGAAAGAATGGTGATGCAGTTCCATGAAGCCCGACACACCGCTCATGGATTTCGCAAGAAGACCCAGCGCGGCCAAAGATAGCGCTATACCCAAGAGCGATGTGCCGTACAGGAGCGACTCAAAGCTCAAGACCGTGCCCGACGCCCTCTCCTTCCCCCTGAGGCTATACAAGCCAAAAAAAGCCAAACCAAACAGCAGCATCAAGTCGAGATACAGCGCGAAACGAACCACGATAGTCAGCGAGTCGCCCATGGATCATTTCACTTTGAAGGAAAAACTGCCGGTAATCGGGTGAGTGTCCGAAGAAACAGCGCGCCATTCGACCTTGTAAGTGCCCGTGGTCAAAGGCGCTGCAGGCGTGATGATCATCGTCTTCGGATCACCGCCCGCGGCAACGGCTGCCTGTACTCCCATGGGTGAATTCGGCATTCCCGGCATGTCGGTCATGATCAGTTTTGCCCCCGAAAACTGGGTCGTGAGTTGCTCGGAAAAGTGCAGTTCGATGGACGCAGGCGCCATGCCATCCGCACCTTCCGCTGGTGTAGATGAAAGGAGCTTAGGGTGTGCCTGCGCAACGGCGCTCAGCAACAACCCGGCGGTCAGCGCGAGCGTTACAGCGGTGGGTTTATGGAATGGCATGCAAGACTCCTCACAGCAAGCGCTGTCAGTTCGAGGTTTTAATAGGGAGTGGATAACGCGTCCGTGGAAGCACTGAATCAGCGTCACAGGGCAGGTGCACGATGTCATAGGCGCAAGGATCGCGCGATTACATTTCAGTCAGCTTGAAAGGGGTCTTATGGATATAGGCATGCCGGGCGGATTGCCTACCTTCATTCATACCAATTACGTATTTATCAATGCCCAGAAAATGCATGACGATGGTTTTTTAGCACCCTCAAGATCGGGCACTGAACATCCATAGCTATTGACCTAATCGCCTACACAGGGTCCCAAGGTGGGCGCTTGGCCGCTTGCTAATAAATTACGTATGATACGTAATATTCTAGTGTTTCAGTACGCTACGAATCTCACCAACCACCTGCATCGTAGCGGCTTCGATCGTGCCTTCGTTACGACACAACACCCAGCCATGATCCGCCACCGCCCGCTCAAACGCCTGGTTACAGGCAACTTGCTCTTCCAGTTTATGAATCACCGTACTGCCCAGCCCACGTGAGCGTGCCGCCGCCCTCGCCCATGAAACTTCGGGGTCGGTGACCACCCCGACATGCAGGTCCGGCACGCGCACGTTGCGCGCCATGTTCAACCGCAGAATCTCTGCAAACGGGACTGTCCGGCGAAACGCGGCATCGGAGGGATACCAGCGATCTATGAGGATGATGCTGCCCGGCGGCTGCTTGGGCAGCACGTGCTGCGAAATCCAGGCCCGGCTATCCGCCAGGCGCGCGCAAACCTGCAGCTCCAGCTCCTGGCTGGGATGCCGCACGAGCCTGTTGACCAGGGCCATCGTTTCCCCCCTGAAGGGATCGCTTTTCTTTTCGCAAAGGCGGATCACCGTGTTGTTGTCGGCCCTGAGCGCTTGAGTGATGGCCTCCAGCAGTGTGGTTTTGCCGGTGCCCTTGGGCCCATCCAGAGAAACGAATAGCGGTCGGTTCATGCTTCACATAACGATTGATTGGGGGGTTGGCGCAACTGCGCCGATACTAAAGCGAATCGCCGGAGGCGGCTAAACAATATGGGCATAAACGCCATATCTGCGGTGGATGCTGTTTTGCAGACATTGTTTGCAGATATGCCCGCTGCATCAAAACGTGTTGCACGCTATGTTGGTGGCCCTATTCGAACCCAACTGCCATGGAGAGCTGTCATGGTGATGCTCTGCCGCCTCAGTTTGCTGATCCTGGTCGCCGGCACCCTGCTGGGCGATATCGTGGTCGCCAGCGTCGGGTTGGCGGCCCTCTGCGCCGCAGCCGTCTATCACAACGTCCAGCAGGACACCCCGGAAGAAGAGCCTCAAGAGCCTGGTTTCACGGCGTAACAGCAAAACCGCCGACCCCATGAAACCGGCGGATTGCACCAACGCCGTCTAGGCTGGATACGTCAGGGCGGGCGCAACGGCGTCAGGCAGTGCCCTCCACAACGTCCCTAGCCCTGTCAGGACCACGACCATGAGACGACGTCGGTTACTGCCCCTGCTCACCTTGTGCTGCACCACCGCCTCCACCGGCACCGCCCTGGCCGGTGGCATCCTCATCTACGAAGCCGGCCAGGAAGGCAACGGCCTGGCCAACGCCGGCGCCGCAGCGCTGGCCAGCGACCCCAGCGTGCTGATGAGCAACCCCGCCGCCATCACTCAGCTCAAGGGCACTCAGCTCAGCGCCAACGCCCAGGTGATCCTCGGCAATATCCGTTTCTCACGTGACAGCGCCAACCAGTTCGACGGCAACGAAGGCGGCAACGCGCTGCAGTACCTGCCCGGCGCCAGCCTGTTCGTCAGCCACCAGCTCGACGAGCGCGCCACCCTTGGCTTCGGCATGTACGGCAACTTCGGCCTGGCGCTGGACTATGACGATGACTGGGCCGGCCGCTATTTCACCCAGGAAGCGGCGGTGATCGGCGTGTCATTTCAGCCCACCCTCGCCTACAAGTTCACCGATGACCTGTCGCTGGGCATCGGCCCGCGCATCCTGTACGGCTTCTACCGCACCGAAATGGCCATCAACAACAACCTGCTGGGCCTGGCCGACCGGCCGGACGGCCAGCTGGAGTACCAGGACACCGACGTGGGCGTGGGCGTGAACCTTGGCCTGCACTATCGCCTGTCCCCCGCCACCCAGCTGGGCCTGGCCTACACCAGCAAGGTGAAGCTCGAATTCAAGGACAAGCCCCACGTCACCGACGTCAGCAACCCCTTGCTCAATATCGCCTTGCGCCGCCTCGACGTGAGTGAACTGGAGCTGGACATGAACGTGCCGCAGACTGTGCTGCTGAGCATCGCCCATGACCTGGACCCGCAATGGAAGCTGTTGGCCAGCCTCGGCTGGCAGGACTGGAGCGAATTCGGTGATATCGGCGTGGAGGTGGACAGCGATGCCGGCGGCAATGTCAGCCGCAGCGTCGATCGCAAGTACAAGGACACCTGGCACGCCTCCCTCGGCACCCAGTACCAGGCTACCCCGCGCCTGCGCTGGAGCGCCGGGGTCGGCTACGACAGCTCGGCGGTGGACGACAGCGACCGCACCGTCGACAACCCCATGGGCGCCACCTGGCGCCTGGCCACCGGCGTCAACTACCAGCTGCGCGACGGCCTGGACCTGCACCTGGCCTACACCCTGATCTGGATGGGCGACATGGACGTCGAGCAGACCAAGGCCCGCTCGGGCGACAGCCTCTCCGGCAGCTACCGCAACGCCGCCCTGCACATCGTCGGCGGTGGCGCTACCTGGCGTTTCTGAGCGTGCTGTCGTATCGGGTGATAAAGGCTCAGCTGGCGAACGCCACGATAATCGGCCCGCATACCGCCAGCAGCACGTTGGAGATCGCGTAGCAGACCGTGAAGCCGATCACCGGCGTATGGCTGCCGGACATCTCGATGACCTTGTTCATCGAGGCCGCCTCGGTCTGTGCGCCGGCCAGCGCGCCGAGCAGGATCAGCGGGTGCAGGCGCAGCACGTAGCGCCCGAAATACAGGGCCACCAGCGGCGGCAGCAGGGTCACCAGCATGCCCGACAGCAGCAGCGCCAAGCCCTGCTCGCGCATGGCCTCCAAGGCCGCCGGCCCCGCCAACAAGCCCACCACCGCGCCAAACGCGGTCAGGCCGAACTCGGAAAACGCCCATTGCGCCGCCGGGGGCATGCCGCCGATGTCGGGGTGGCGCGAGTTGTACCAGCCGATCAGCAGGCCCATCAGCAGCACCCCGCCACCGACGCCCAGCTCCACCGGGATCATGCCGATGTGGGTCGAAAGCATACCCAGCAGCGCGCCGCCGACCATGCCCAGGCTGTGCACGGCGATGTCCGACTTGTGTGTGCGCTCGCGTATGCGCCCCAATGCGCCCGCCAACGCCTCGATACTGGCCGTGCGCCCGGTCAGGGCAATCACGTCGCCGCGCCGCAGCACGGTATTGGCCAGCAGCGGCAGCTCCAGGCCCTGGCGGCTGACGCTGTCGATGAAGCAGCCCATGCGCCCTGCCCCGGCCAGTTGCTGGCGGATCTGGCGCACGGTCTTGCCATGAAAGGCCCGGGCGGTGAGGACGATATCGGCCGAACGGGTCGGGAATGAAAGTGGCCGCGGGTCGTCGACCTCCGGCCCGACCATCGCCGCCAGGCCCCCGACCGCTTCGCGCAGGGCATAGATACCGAGGATGTCGCCAGCCTGCAGCACCAGGGCGGGATCGCGTTCGAGCACCTGATCGCCGCGCACCACCCGCTCCACGCTCAACGAGGGGTGCAGGCGTTCGATCGCGGCAATGCTCGCGCCGGCCAGCTCCGCGGCCTGCAGGCGATGGGCGCGGACCACGATGCGTGTGTAGGGAATGCTCAGCACCTCGTCCTGGTTGTCGATCCCCAGCTCTGCCTCCAGCGCCCGGGCCGCCTCGCGCAGATCGACCCGCAGCAGCCAGGGGGCGATGGTGCCGACGAACACGATCAGGCCAACGGTGCCGAACAGGTAGGTGATGGCGTAGGCGATGGCCATGTGGCTGTTGAGCTGCGCCTTGTCCGCATCGGCCAGTGGCAGGTGGGCGATGGCACTGCTGGCCGTACCCATGATCGCCGTGTCGGTGAGCGCGCCGGCGCCAAGGCCCGCCGTGAAGCCGGCGTCGAAGTGGAACACCAGGTTCATCAGCAGGATGCTGCCCAGCGCCACCAGGCACAGCACCGCCGAAAATAGCACCAGCTTAAGGGTGCCGGCGTTGAGGCTGCCGAAGAACTCCGGCCCGCTCTTGAAACCGACCGCGTAGATGAACAGCACGAAGAACACCGATTTCAGGGCCTGCGGCACCTCCAGACCGATCTGGCCGATCAGCAGGCCCATCAGCAGCGCCCCGGCCACAGAGCCCAGGTGGAAGCTGCCCAGCCGCACGCGGCCCAGCAACATGCCCAGGGCGATGGCGAGGAACACCGCGATTTCCGGGCTCGAGCGCAGTGCCGCAAGCAGGAAGTCGATCATCGCTGCGTATCCTTGGGCTCAGCCGCAGGCGCGCTGTACCACTGCTCCTTGGGCACCACCTTGTCCTGCGCGGGGTCCCCCAGGTAGTGCGGCGACATGATCTGCACGCCGTACTCGTTGAACACATCCTGGATATTGGCGTGCAACAGGGTCAGCAGCTCGGCCCGCGGTCGGGGTTCGCTGGGCACGGCCTGGGCCACCAGGCGATATTCGGGGTAGAAGTCCGACAAGGCGGTCTGGAACACTTGCGGGCGGGGTGTGTCGAGCACCCCGTCGGTACGCCGCGCGGCCTCCAGCAGCATCGCCTCGACCTGGCGCCAGGGCGTGTCGTAGCCGATGGTGACCGTGGTATCGACCACATAGCCCTGGCCCTGCACCACCCGCGAGTAGTTCTTGGTCACCGCGCCGGTAATCATCGAGTTGGGCAGCGTCAGCACCTCGCCCAGCCCGGTGCGGATGGTGGTGGTGAACATGCCCAGCTCGGTCACCGTGCCCTCGTGCTCGCCAATGCGCACGTACTCGCCGGGACGCAGGGTGCGGGTATAGGTGAGGATGAGCCCGGCGGCGGCCTGGCCGACCACACTGGTGGCGCCCAGCGAGATCATCAGGCCGATCAGCACCGACAAGCCCTTGAACGCTTCGGTGTCGGCGCCCGGCAGGTACGGGTAGGCCATGGCCAGGGCGAACAGCCAGATCGCCAGCGAAGTCAGCCGCGTGGTGGGTTGCAGGGTTTCCTGGGTCAGCCAGCTGATCGAGCCCGGCCGCGCCAGGCGCTCGAGCAGGCGCTTGCTGAAGGCGCTGATGCCACGGGCGATGAAGAAGATCAGCAAGGCGATCAACAGGCCCGGGATGGCATCGACAATCCCCGTGAGCACATGGCGCAAGAGCCCCAGCAGGTAAAGGTTGAGGCTTTCACCCCAGGGCCGGGTATAGGGGAAGCGCTGCAGCACGAAGCTCAGCCATTCGTAGGTCAGCAGCAGCACCAGGGTCCAGCGCAGCAGCGCCAGCAGGCGCCGCAGCAGCGGGTACAGGTTGCTGGAATCGACCAGTTGCGTGTGGCCGATGCGCAAGGCGCTGGCGTGCTTGCGCACCCGTTGCGGCAGCCAGGACAGAGCCTTGTGGTGCAGCCACACACAAAGTTTGACCAGCAGGATGTAGACCAGCGTGGCGGCGGCGCTCAGCCCGGCGGCCATGAGCAGGAAGCGCGGGCTGCGCGCCTGTTGCGCCTCGTCGACCACCTGACGCAGGCGTTGCGCCGCCGCCTCGGCACCCTGGCGGACATTGAGGTCGCTACCGACCATATCCTTGGGCGAAACAATGAAAGCCCGGCGATCACCGAGCAGCACCAGGAAGCTGTCCTGAATGGCGTCCACGCTGACCGTGCCGGCCTCGCCTTCATCCAGCCGCTCGTTGATGACCGCCTCGGCGCGCCGGGCCCGGGCCGCAGGTGCTTCGCCCAGCAAGGTGGCGTGGAACACCATGATGCTGCGGTTGGCCACCTTGAGTTCGGCAGGCTCGGCCGTCGCGACGACGTCTTGCTCGACGGCCTGGCTGCCCAGGCTGATCAACATCACAGCCAGCAGAAACACGCCTGCGACGATTCGCTTGAGCATGGGCCCCTCCGCTTGATCATCCATTATCTGGATCTGGCGCCGGGCCTTGCTCCACCCACTGCCAGAACAGCATGTAGCCGATGGCCAGGATCACCGGGCCGATGAACAACCCGATGATGCCTTCGGCAACCATGCCCCCCAGCGCACCGATCAGCACCACCGGCATCGGCACATCCACCCCGCGCCCCAGCAGCAGGGGCTTGAGCACGTTGTCGACCATGCCGGCCAGCACGCTGTACACGGCAAACACCACGGCGCCGACGCTGGCGCCCTCGGTAAAGAACACAAAGGCCACCACCGGCAGCGTGATCAGCAACACCGGCAACTGCATGATGCCCAGCAGCAGCACCAGAATGGCCAGCAGGCCGGCGCCGGGGATGCCCATCAGCACGAAACCGAGCCCCACCAGCAGCATCTGGATGAAGGCAATGCCGACCACGCCCTGGGCCACCGCGCGAATGGTCGCGGTGCACAGTTCGGCGATCAGCGGGCCGCGCTCGGCGCCAGAGATGCGCGTGGTGATCTGCACCGCGCTGCGCTCGCCGTTGTCGCCATAGGCCATGACCACGCCCGACAGGATCAGCGCGCCGATGAACAGCAAAAAGCCGGTGCCGACCCCGGCCAGCTTGCCCAGCACCACCATGCCGATGCCCTTGAGGTGCGGGGTGACGCTCTGGATCAGGCTGGTGGCATCGGTGGCCGCCTGTTGCCAGAAGCCATACAGCGGCGGCCCCACCAGCGGCCAGGTGGCCACCACCGGGTTGGCCTGCGGTACATGCCAGGCCCCGCTCTTGAACAGCTCCATCGCCGCGTGCACCGACGCGGCGATGGAATCGCCCAGCAGGTAGATCGGCACCATCAGGATCAGCAGCGTGACCAGGATGATCAGGCTGGCCGCATGCCCGCTTTTCAAGCCCAGCCTGGCGCGCAAGCGCCCATGCAGTGGGTAGAAAGTGATGGCCAGGATCACCGCCCACAGCATCAGGCTCAGGAACGGGCGGAACACCGCAAAGCAGGTGACCACCAGCGCAGCCACCAGGCCTGCGCGTATCAGCACGTCGAGCAAAGCCCGGGACAGCTTGAGCTCGTTAGGCAAAGGCAACATGGGCCACCTCCTGGTCGGTGGCGGGGCAACGCCCACCACGGGTATCCAGCAGCCTAGTACGGCACCGGCAAGTCGCAAACGGCGACAGGGCGCAGGATAAATTGCGTCTTCTGGCATCAGATCAATGCACTGCAATATCAATCCGGTATCATCCGCGCCATTCAACCGTTCGTTTGATAGTGGAGTCGTGCGTGATGAAAGTTCTGACGTTGTTCGGCACCCGCCCAGAAGCCATCAAGATGGCGCCATTGGTCAGGGCCCTGGCCCGCACCGAGGGTATCGAAAGCATCGTCTGCAGCACCGGCCAGCACCGGCAGATGCTCGACCAGGTCTTGCAGTTGTTTGCCGTGCCGGTGGACCACGACCTCGATGTGATGGTCCCGGGGCAAACCCTCAATGGCCTGTTCGCCCGCCTGATGACCCGTATCGACGCCCTGCTCGACGAACTCAAACCTGATTGCGTGCTGGTGCATGGCGACACCACTACCGCCGCCGCCTGCAGCATGGCGGCCTTCCACCGCGGCATCGCCATCGGCCATGTCGAGGCCGGCCTGCGCACCGGCGACCTGGCCCAGCCCTTCCCCGAGGAAATGAACCGCCGCGTGGTGGACGTGATGGCCCGCTGGCTGTTCGCGCCCACCGTCACCTCGCGCAACAACCTGTTGCAGGAGAACCTGCAAGGGCAGATCCACATCACCGGCAACACCGTGATCGATGCCCTGGACCTGATCCTGCAGAAGCTCGACCGCGAACCCGAGATCGGCAAAGGCTTCGCCAGCCGCTACCCGTGGCTCGACGCCAGCCGCCGGCTGATACTGGTCACCGGCCACCGCCGGGAGAACTTCGGCGAGGGCTTCCGCCAGATCTGCCAGGCCCTGGGCGAACTGGCCAAGCGCGACGATGTGCAGATCGTCTACCCGGTGCACCTCAACCCCCAGGTGCGCGATGTGGTCATGAGCGTGCTGGGCGACAACCCCAACGTGCAGCTGATCGACCCGCTGGACTACCTGGAATTCGTCTGGTTCATGCAACGCGCTCACCTGGTGCTGACCGACTCCGGCGGCGTGCAGGAAGAAGCCCCGCACCTGGGCAAGCCGGTGCTGGTGATGCGCAACACCACCGAGCGCCCGGAAGCCGTGGCGGCCGGTACGGTCAAGCTGGTGGGCACCGACAGCGCGCGGATCGTGCAGGCGGTGCAGGGCATGCTGGATGATCACGCGCTCTATGCCCAGGTGGCGCGCAGCGTCAACCCTTATGGCGACGGCAACGCCAGCGAGCGCATCGTCAATGCCCTGCTGGGCCGCCCGTTCACGCCCTTCCAGGTGCGCTGAATTACGCACAAGCGTCAATAAAACGGCGACGTCATTTCATCTGACGTCGTCGGTCGAATTTTCTTACAAAAAAGCATCAAAATATTGACATGGGCACTTTGATATTAGAGAGTACGCATCCGATGTCTTGACGAAGTGGCATCGCGCTCGAACGACCGTTTGACAGCGTTCGCTTCCCCCCTCGTCACTGATTACCCGTATACCCACGCGAAGACCTGCGCCTTAAAACGCCTGTCGGCGCACACGTTTGCACGCCCGCTGAGCGCTGCCAACGCCACTGAACCTTCAAGGACTAGATCGTTGAGCCACACGACTCGCCGCTTGCAGTTCGCCGTTCTGGGCACTGCCCTTACCTCCCCGCTCCTTGCCCATGCCACCCCTGCCAGCGATGCCCTGCAAGCGCTGATGGCCCAGGACTGGGTGTCACGCAGCGTTTCGCTCAAGGACCTGGGCATCACCAACCCAGTGGTGCTCGACCAGGCCGACAACCGCCAGGCGTTCTTCCTGCCGGTGCCCAAGGGCGTGGCGATCAGCGATGCGCAAATCGAGCTCAAGGGCCAGTTCATCAAAGGTGAAGAACAGCCTGCCACCCTGCGCCTGGCCGTCGATGGCCAGCCCCGTGTGGCCGAGCGTGTCAACCGCGCCGAAGGCGACCTGAGCCGGACCCTGGCAGTGGACAGCGGCAAGCACGCCAGTGGCTTCGTCAGTTTCAGCCTGGACTGGAGCTCGCCGGTTTCGGAGGACTTCTGCGCCCCACCACGGGCCACCGCCAACGTGCTGACCCTGTCGCCACAGACGCGCCTGAGCTACCGCTACTCGATGTCGGCCCTGGGCAGCCTGGCCGAAGCCTGGAGCAGCCTGCCAGGTGAGCCGGTGATTCTGGTAGCGGGCGGTGCGCTCGAACGCAACAGTTTCGACAGCGCCTGGCGCCTGGGCGTGGCCCTGGAACGCAGCGCCCGCCGCGCCCAGGTACGCGCCTTGCCGCAAGTCGGCGACAGCGTGTCGCTGACCGGCATCGAGGTGCCGGCGGCCCTGGCTAGAGTCCCGGCCTTCGCCGCCCTGACCGGCCAGGCCAGCCACACCCTGGCCAGCCCGGCCGAGCTGGGTGCCCTGCTGCTGCTCGATGCCCCGGCGATCCGCGCCGACCTGGCCGTCGCCGACAACGCGCTGGTGGCACAGCTCAACACTGCCCTGGACGCCCTGGCACAACAGCTGCAGGACGACCAGGCCGCCCTCGCCGCCCTGGCACAATGGCGCAAGCAGAAGGCCAGCCTGGCCACCGGCGCCCTGCCCAGCCAGCAACTGCAACTGCTCAGCCTGGGCCGCCAGGCCCTGGTGGCCGTGGCTGCCGATGCCGGCGCCAAGGCCGCCGGCGTGTTCGACGCGAGCTGGCGCAATGTGCTGGTATCGCGCGAGGCGCAGGTCAAGGACGTGGGTGATGCGCTGCGCAACGATCACGGACATCTGCGCCTGAGCGCCCTGGGCGGCAACTTCGGCACCTTCGATGTGGTCAGCCGCGGCGAATGGACTGCCACCTTCCCGCTCAGCGCCGTATCGACCAATGGCCGCATGCCAGGGGAACTCAACCTCGACCTCGCCGCCGCGCCGGGCGCCTCGCCTACCCCGCCGGTCGCCTCGGTGATCTGGAACAACGTGCTGCTCAACGCCGCGCAACTGGATGCCGATGGCAGCCCCGAGCGCTTGAAGGCGCGCATCCCGGGCTACGCCCTGGGCGTCACCAATACCGTGCAGGTGCGCTTCCAGCGCCAACCGAGCTCGCCGAACTGCGCCGAGATCCCCCAGGCCTACCCGGTCAACGTGCTGCCCAGCAGCTACCTGAGCTCGGCTGACGCCGAACCCGACGGCACCTTCATCGGCCTGCTGCCGCTGCTGGCCGGCAAACCCCAGGTGATCGTCGACCAGGCCGTCCTGCAAGCGCCGGTGGCCAACCTGGGCAAACTGATCCGCCTGGCCAGCGCCGCTTCGCTGTCGCCGGTCAACGCCGAGCTGGTGCTGGCCGACGGCAAGGCCGAGGTCGCGCCGTCGCGGCCGTTCCTGGCCGTGGATGTGCAACTGCCGGGCGCCAAGCCGGTGCTGGGCGTCGCCGAGCTGCAACGCCTGCAGGCCCAGGGCAACCAGCAACTGGCCCTCGACCTGCAGGGGCCGCAAGGCCTGGGCACCTTGTCGGTGGTCGATTCCAGCGGCCAGCACGGCGTGCTCTGGAACAGCCTGGGCAACCCGGCCATGGTGCCGCAGGTGCCGTTCCTGCTGACCCAGGGCAATGCCGTGGTGATCGGCGAGCAAGGCCCGTTGACCTGGGTCGACACCACCGACCCGGAACTCAACCTGGCCGGCACGCCGTTCCACCAGTGGCGCAAGCAACTGGTGTGGGCGCTGCCCACCCTGTCCGGCATCGTCCTGCTGCTGGTGCTGCTGGGTGTAATCGCCCGCCGGCTGCGTCTGAAGCACAAAGGCAAGTAAGCCGGGGTAAGCACGCATGTTCTCACTCTATTGGCCGTACCTGCTGGCAGAGTATTACCGGGGGCTGGAGATCGTCACCGCCGTCGTCGGTGTACTGATCCTGCTGTCCAGCCTCGATGACCTGTTCATCGATATCTGGTACTGGGTGCGCCAGACGTACCGCAAGCTGCTGATCCGCCGCAAGCGCTACCAGGCGCTGACGGTGGAGCAGCTGCGCGCCAAGCCAGAGCAGCCGCTGGCGATCATGATCCCGGCGTGGCTGGAGTACGACGTGATCGCGCCGATGCTGGAGAACATGGTCGGCTCGCTGGACTACAAGAACTACTACATCTTCGTCGGCACCTACTGCAACGACCAGCGCACCATCGACGAGGTGGAGCGCATGCGCCGGCGTTACAAGCAGTTGATCCGCGTCGAAGTGCCCCATGACGGCCCGACCTGCAAGGCCGACTGCCTGAACTGGATCATCCAGGCGATCTTCGCCCAGGACGCGCGCATGCCCGAGCCCTTCGCCGGGATGATCCTGCACGACAGCGAAGACGTGCTGCACCGCCTGGAACTGCACTACTTCAACTACCTGCTGCCACGCATCGACTTCATCCAGCTGCCGGTCACCTCCCTGGAACGTGACTGGTACGAACTGGTGGCCGGCACCTACATGGACGAGTTCGCCGAATGGCACACCAAGGACCTGGTGGTGCGCGAGAGCATGTCGCGCATGGTGCCCTCGGCCGGCGTCGGCACCTGCTTCTCGCGCAAGGCGCTGCTGGAGCTGTCGGCCGAGACCAACAACCAGCCGTTCAACACCGACACCCTCACCGAGGACTACGACATCGGCGCACGCCTGGCGCGGCGCGGCATGAAGCAGATCTTCGGCAAGTTCCCGGTGGACTACGTGGCCAAGCGCACCACCTGGTTCGGCAACGGCAAGGAAAAGATGGTGGCCGTACACATGCCCCTGGGCGTGCGTGAGTATTTCCCCGACACCTTCCACACCGCCTACCGGCAAAAGGCCCGCTGGACCCTGGGCATCGGCCTGCAAGGCTGGAGCCAGGTGGGCTGGGAAGGCTCGCTGGCGACCAAGTACCTGCTGTTCCGCGACCGCAAGGGCCTGATCACTTCGTTCGTCGCCATCCTCGCCTACGTGTTGCTGTTCCAGCACCTGATCTTCCTGGGGATCAGCGCCACCGGCCACTGGAAAGTGTTCTTCCCGTCGGTGTTCTCGCCCAACAGCCTGCTGCTCGACCTGATGTGGGCCAACACCCTAGCCCTGAGCCTGCGCATCCTGCAGCGCGCGTACTTCGTCGGCCGCCTGTATGGCTGGGAACACGCCCTGCTGTCGGGGCCGCGGATGATCATCGGCAACTTCATCAATGCCATGGCCGCGGCACGCGCCTGGCGGCTGTACCTGGGCTATCTGTTCCTGGGCAAGAAGCTGGTCTGGGACAAGACCATGCACGACTTCCCTTCGGCCGACCAGTTGCACCAGCAGCGCCTGCGCCTTGGCGAACTGCTGCTGTCGTGGCGCGCCATCGACGACGACATCCTGGCCCAGGCCCTCAAGGCCCAGGCCGAAGAACACAAGCCGCTGGGGCAGATCCTGCTCGAGCACGGCTACCTGGATGCGGACACGCTCAACGAGGCCATCCTGTTCCAGCAGGAAAACGGCGAGCCTGCAGCGTCCTTCCCCGAAACCAAGCCCGCTACGGCGGCGAACAAGACCCAGGCTGCCGCACTGACATGACCCCCGCTCGCCCCGCCATCCTGTTGTTCGGTGCCTGGCTTGCCTGCGCCAACCTGCCCACCGCCCTGGCCGCCGAGGTGCCGCTTGAAGGCGTGGCCTGGGAACAAGCCGACCAGGCTTACCGCAGCTACCAGTCGGGGCGCTACCGCGATGCCCTGCAACAGGTGGATGCTGCCCTCAAGCTGCGCCCGGACGTGGCCCGGCTGAACCTGCTCAAGGTCTACACCCTGCAGAAGCTCGGCCGGCGCAATGAAGCCCGCCAGGCGGCGCAAAGCGCGCTCAAGCGCGGCGTGCGTGACCCCGGCCTGCAGGCGGCAGTGACCAACCTGCAGCAAAATGCCCCGGCCGCCAGCGGCCCGGCACCTTCGGCGGCCTACCAGCGCGGCTTCCCGCTGGCGACCAAGGCCTACGCGGCCTACAACGCCGGTGACATGGCCGCCGCCGAGCGCGATGGCGAGCGAGCGTTCCGTACCGACCCAAGCCAGGGCGCCTGGGCCCTGCTCTGGCTCGACAGCCTGGAGGCGCAGCAACGCTGGGCCGATGCCGCCACCGCCGCCGGCACCGCGATCAGCCTGGGCGCCCCCAACACCAGTGACCTGGAAGCCCGCCGCCAGACCCTGAACCGGCGCATGGCCGTGCGCCCGGCCGAGCAGGCCTATCAGGCGCTGATTGCCAACCGCCCCGGCGATGCCGTGCCGCTGGCCCGCGAAGCCGTGCGCCTGGCGCCGGACATCGCCAGCCACCGCCTGCTGCTGGTGACCGTGCTGCTGCTGGACAACCAGCCCGCCGCCGCCGAACAGGCTGCCAACGAAGCGCTCGAAGCCGATGACGAAAGCACCGTGATGCTGGTAATGCGCGGCTACCTGCGCCAGTACCAGGGCAACGCCCAGGCGGCCGGCAGCGACTTCGACAGCGCCCTGGCCCAGGACTGGCTCGACGAAGAGCAGCTGCGCAACGTGCGCCTGATCGCCATCGACGCGGCCCTGGCCGGCGGTGACAAAGCCCGCGCCACGGCCCTGCTGGCACCCATGAACGCCAGCGACGAGGCCGTGGGCAAACGCCAGCAGGCCCTGGCCGATGACCGCGCCCCGGCCACCGCGCTGAACCTGAGCAACTACCCGGCGCCGCGCCAGTCGTGCCAGGACACCCCCTACGGCACCCAGTGCGAACTGCTGCCCGCCGATGCCGGCGGTGCCGCCGGCCCGGCCTCCGAGGCTTATGCCGCCTATGCCCGCCAGGATTACCAGGAAGCGATCGCCCAGGCGCGCAAGGCTGTCGAACAGGACCCGGACAACCTCGAGTTCCAGCGCCTGCTCACCACCGCCCTGGCGGCCGGCACCCCGCAGCAGGCCGCCGAAGCCGAGCAGCGCCTGAGCGACGCCATCGCCCGAACCCCCAGCGATGCCGAACTGCTGATGCAGCGCGGCTACCTGCGCATGCGCACGGCCCAGCCCGCACGCGCCCGTGAGGACTTCCGCGCCGCCCGCGACACCGGCAAGGCGCCGAAGACCGTGATACTCGACGAGGCCTATGCGCTTTCGGCCATGGGTGAAAAACCGGCCGCCGTTCGCCAGCTCAAGCACGCCATCGACATGGACGATGCCGGCACCCTGAAACTGGACGAACAGCAGCGCCACAACACGCGCAGCGCCATCACCGCCTACGACCGCGAATGGGGTGCAACCGTGACCGCCAGCTACCGCGGCGCGCGCCCGAGCACCACCATCGCCAACGCCGGGCAAAGCTCGGCCGGCGACTCGATCTTCAGCACTGCCGAGCTGTACTGGCGCCCCAGCCAGTTCAATGACCAGAACGGCGTGCTGGAGGTGTATGGGCGCCTGAGCAACACCCTGTGGGATGAAGGCGGCAAGTTCCGCTCCAACGGCGCGGTCGATCCCTGCACCAAGCAGACCCTGGATGGCGGCGGGGTCAGCGATTCGCAGTCGGTGACCGGCTTCCCCAGCACCATCGGTGCCCTGGGCGTGCGCTACACCCTGTCCGACACCGGTTTCACCTTCGGCATCGAGCGGCGCTTCCTGCTGGGCAGCGCCACCCGCGAAGGCACCGCCAACCCGGGCAAGAACACCGATCGCTGCGATTTCCAGACTGCCAGCCAGGCCTCCGGCATGAACGGCGCGCTGCTGCGCTACAAGCTCAAGGACAGCGCCGGCGGCTGGCTGACCTACGCCACCTATGGCTTCTACCGCGGCACCGAACTGCGTTTCGACGAACGCAGCTGGTGGACCGTGGACGCCTATTCGCAACTGGGTTATTCGCTGGAGGACAACCCGGCCAAGTGGACGGTCTATGACGTCGATACCCGGGGCTCGCGTACCGAAGCTCAGGCCCAGGCCGACGGCCGCCTGAAGCGCGAACAACTGTTCCTCAGCAACGAAATCCGCCTGGGCCGCAGCTACAAGCTGCTGCCGGACGTCGTGATGTTCCCCCATGTCGTCGGCGCCGCCGACTGGATCTGGCAGAAAGACCAGGCCACCGGGCTGCACGGTGCCACAGGCAGCAACGCGATCATGGCGGCGCAGCTGGAGGGCCAGAGTTTCTCCCTGACCCGCGACCAGGGCTCCTGGTCCATGGCCGCCGGCCCCGGCGTTGCCCTGCGCTACTACTTCCGCGAAGACCATTACCATACGCCCCGCTCCTACCTGGACTGGACGGCCCAATACCGCTTCGCCGTCGGCGGTGGTGCCTCCGACCGGGCCGAGGGCCTGTTCATGAACCTGACTCTGTCGTATTGAGGACCACTGCCATGCTGCCGTCTTCTGTGCTCACCCGCTCTTTCAAAGGCCTCGCCGCCAGCCTGCTGGCTGCCAGCATCAGCTTTGCCATGCCAGCCCAGGCCGATGACTCGTCGATCGTGCTGCGTGGCAACGACGGCTGGCTGTTCCCTGGCTGGGGCAGCCTGACCGAGGTCGACAGCCGCGGCATCGAAGCTTCCACCGCGCTGATCAAGGACGCCCAGCAGGCCCTGGCCGCGCGCGGCGTGCAGTTGCAGGTGCTGGTGCTGCCCGACAAGACCCGCTTCTACCAGGACAAGCTGCCCGCCGGCAAAGCCCTGAGCCCTGCCGTGCAGCAGCGCTACCAGACCATCCTGGCCAGCCTGCGCAAGGCCGGCATCAGCGCCATCGACGACGAGGCGGTGCTGCGCCAGCTCAAGGACGCCGGCAAGGACGTGTTCTACCGCACCGACCAGCACTGGACCCAGGCCGCCGCCGACGCCACCGCGCAAGCCACCGCCGAGCAGGCCCGCCGCGATGTACCGGCGCTCAAGGGCACTGCCGGCAGCGGCATGCAGCTGGGCAGCGAGTTCAAGGAACGCCGCTACGGCGACCTGGCCGAGCGCTTCCTCACCCCCGAGCAGCGCAAGCAGACCGGCCGTGAAACCTTCACCGTGCGCCGTCAGGCTGCGGCCAACGGCCTGCTCGACGACGCCCCGGCGCCGCTGCACGTGACCGGCCACAGCATGGTGCAGCCGTACTTCGGCTTCCCGCAGAAACTGTCCAACAGCATCGACCGCCCGGTGTCGGTGAACTGGAAACCCGGCAACGTCGGCCAGTGGATCATGCTGCTGGAGTACCTGGAGTCGGCCGACTTCAAGCGCAACCCGCCGCAAGTGCTGGTGTGGCAGATGTTCGAACCCACCTACGCCCAGGGCCCCCAGGCCAGCGGCCTGTGGGACAACGCCTCGATCATGAGCGCCGACAGCTGGCGCCAGCGCCTGCGCGCCGCTGCCGGAAAGTGAGCCATGGCTGAACAGGCGACCCCCGTCACCCCTTCGCACCGTGGCTACACCGCCGCGGTGATCGGCCTGTTGCTGCTGGCCCAGGCCTGTGGCCTGTGGCTGCTGTTCAACAGCAAGCTCGATGCCGCGCAGCTGCAGCCGGCGGCCTGGTTTGACGGCGAGGCCGGCAAGGCCCTGGGTGATGCGTTGCAACCGGCGCTGCAGAAAAACGCCGACACCCTGAGCGCGGCGGTACGCTATCGCCTGCTCGGCGACCTGGGCGACCAGGTGGTGCAGGGTTGCCCGGGCTGGCTGTTCTACCGCGACGGCCTGCGCGCCCAGGCCGGCGTCAACGGCGCCTATGAGGCGCGTCTGCGGCTGATGCAGCACTGGGTCGGGCAACTGCGCAGTCAGGGGCTGCAGGTGCTGCTGGTGGCGGTGCCGGACAAATCCCGTATTGAGAGCCAGGCCCTCTGCGGCCTGCAGCAGTCGGCGCAACTGCAGGCGCGCCTGGGCCAGTGGCAAGCCAGCCTGGCCAGCCAGAGCGTGCCCTATGCCGACCTCGGCGCGGCCCTGGCCCATGGCCCGCAAACCCCGCCACAGTTCTTCCGCACCGATGTGCACCTCAATGCCGACGGTGCCCAGCGCGCCGCCGATGCCGTGGCCGCCAGCGCCCTGGCGCTGCTCGATGGCAAGCGCGACCAGGTGTTCACCAGCTCCCAGGTTGGCGCGGCGCAACCGCGCATGGGCGACCTGATCGTGCTGGCCGGCCTCGAACACGCCGCCAGCGCCTGGCGCCCGGCCGTGGAAGACGAACACCCGCAGCAGATCCAGGTGCAGCGCGGTGGTGGCCTGCTCGACGACACGCCTGAAGTACAGGTGCTGCTGGCGGGCAGCTCCAACGGCCGGCGCAGCGCCTTTGCCGAACGCCTGGGCCGCAACCTTGGCCAGCAGGTGTGGAACCAGAGCCTGGACGGCGGCCAGTTCAGCGGTGCGCTGCTGGCCGCGCTGGGCAAGCGTGAGCGCTGGCCGGCCAGCCTCAAGCTGGTGATCTGGGAATTCTCCGAAAGCGCCCTGTCGCTGCCATTGACCGCCGACGAGCGCGCCGTGCTGGCAACGCTACCTGAACCGCAGGCCGACCATGCTCTTTAACTCCTACCTGTTCCTGCTGCTGTTCCTGCCGCTGACCCTGGCCGCCCACTACCTGATCGCCGCCCGCAGCCTGCGCGGCGCCGCGCTGTGGCTGTGCGCGACCTCGATCGTGTTCTACGGCTGGTGGAACCCGCAGTTCGTGCTGCTGCTGATCGGCTCGATCGCCTTCAACTACCTGGTCAGCCTGGCCATCCTCGGCACGGCCGGGCGCTCACGCCTGCAACTGCTGATCACCACGGCCGGGGTCGGCGCCGACATTGCGCTGCTGTTCCACTACAAGTACTTCGTCACCCTGGTGAACTTCGCCCAGGACTGGGGCCTGGCCGGCACCCGCCTGGACGACATCATCCTGCCCCTGGGCATTTCGTTCTTCACCTTCACCCAGATCGGCTTCCTGCTCGACTGCCGCGCCGGCATCGTCAAGGAACGCAGCCTGCTCAGCTATGTGCTGTTCGTGACCTTTTTCCCGCACCTGATCGCCGGGCCGATCCTGCACCACAAGGAAATGATGCCGCAGTTCGCCCAGCCGGATAACTACCGGTTCCGCGCCGAGAACCTGAGCATCGGCGGCATGCTGTTCGTCATCGGCCTGGCCAAGAAGGTGCTGCTGGCCGACCCGATCGCCCCCTATGCCGACGCTGGCTTCGCCGACCCTGGCAGCCTCGGCTTCTGGGCGGCGTGGGGCACCGGTATCGCCTATGCATTGCAGCTGTACTTCGACTTCTCCGGCTATTCGGACATGGCCTTGGGCCTGGCCAAGATGTTCGGCATTCGCTTCCCGCTGAACTTCAACTCGCCGTACAAGGCCAGCAACATCATCGATTTCTGGGCCCGCTGGCACATGACCCTGACCCGCTACCTGACCGCCTACCTGTATTACCCGGTGGCCATGGCGGTGTCGGAGTGGCGCGGCAAGCGCGGGCTGCCGGTCGGCACCCAGGGCGCGGCGACGCCGGGCGGCTTCGCCGCGGCGATTATCCTGCCGACCACCTTCACCATGGGCCTGGCCGGTATCTGGCATGGCGCCGGCCTGCAGTTTTTGATCTTCGGCCTGCTGCATGCCGCTTACCTGTCGATCAACCATGCCTGGCGCATCTTCGTGGTCGGGCGCAACAGCAAGGCCAGCCAGCACCCGCTGAAAGTGGCGGGTTACGTGCTGCTGACCTTCGCGGCGGTGATCGTTGCCCAGGCCTTCTTCCGCGCCGAGTCCACCCATGATGCCGTGCTGCTGATCGAGGGCATGTTCGGCCTGCGTGGCCTGGGCAGCCTGCCCGAGGTACTGTACCCGGCCGGGATCGCCTGGGGTGACGCCTGGCGCCTGCTGGTGGGCCGCCACCTGGAGGCGCTGCACGTACTCGCAGTGCTGGCCGTGGCCTGGTTCCTGCCCAATTCGCAACAGATCATGGGCGGCTTCTCGCCGTCCCTGGGCCGCGCGCAGCTCGACGGCCCGGCCGCGCTGCGCTGGGCGCCGACCCTCAAATGGCTGCTGATCATGGCGCTGCTGCTGGCGCTGTGCCTGATGAACCTGCACAAGGAAGCACGCTTCCTGTACTTCCAATTCTGACTCCGTGGAGTGATTGACATGAGCGAACAAGCCCTCAAGCAACAACTGGCCGAAATCATCGAGAACGTGATCGGCACCCCGGTGGCCCATGACGACCTGCTGATCGAGTCCGGCCTGGTCGATTCGATGACCGCGGTGGACATCGTCATGGCGGTGAAGAATGCCTTCGGCTGCAAAGTACCGGCCACCGAGATCGACGAGCACCTGGAGTCGCTCGACGCCCTCGCCGCCTTCATTCAGAACAACCGCTGAGCCTGCACAGGCCACCGCCCAGGAGAGTGCCGGATGCACTTCGATTTCGACCGCTGTGAGTTCGCCGACTGCCACCAGGGCACCGATGCCCCTGCCCTGCGCGACGCCCATCGGGTACTGGACTGGGCCGGCCTGCAGGCGGCCGTCGAGGCCTGGGCGCTGCGTGCCCAGGCGCAGGGCATCCTGCCCGGCACCGCGCTGGTACTCAGCGGCCACAAGCAGATCGAATTCGTCGTGGCCATGCTCGGCTGCCTGCGCCTGGGCGTGACCTATGTGCCGCTGGACAGCATCAACCCGCCGCAGCGCCTGCAACGCATCATCGAGCTGGTGGGCGCCGGGTATTGCTACGACGCCGAACACGACCAGTTCCGCGCCGGCATGGCCTGCGCCGCACCGCTGGCCGAGGCGGGCCTGGCCTACATCATGTTCACCTCCGGCAGCACCGGCGACCCCAAGGGCGTGCAGATCGGCCGCGACAGCCTAGCGCTGTTCGCCGGCTGGATCCGCGACTGCCTGGCCCTGGGCGAACGGCCGCGGTTCATGAACCAGATGCTGTTCAGCTTCGACTTCTCGCTGTTCGACCTGTGCGGGGCGCTGGCCCTGGGTGGCCAGTGCGTGCTGTGCCCGCGCGAGGTGATCGGCGACCCCGAGGGTTTCGTCGACTACCTGGCCGACAGCCAGGTACAGGTATGGGCCTCGACGCCGTCCTTCGTCCGTCAGCAGTTGCTCAATGACGCCTTCGACACCCGCCACCTGCCGGCCTTGCGGGTGTTCGTGTTCGGTGCCGAGTCGCTGACCCCGACCCTGGCCAACCAGCTGTGGGAGCGCTTCCCCGAGGCGCGGATCATCAACTCCTACGGGCCGACCGAAGCCACCTGCTCGACCACCTGGATCGAAATCCTGCCGCCGCTGGAAAACGCTACCCAGCCGCTGTCCATCGGCCGGGCCAAGCCCTATGCCGAGCTGTTCCTCGACGACGGCGAGCTGTGCATTGCCGGTGACCACGTGATGCGCGGCTACCTCAATCGCCCGGACCTGAGCGAGGCCGTGCTGTTCCAGCACAACGGCAAGCGCGCCTACCGCAGCGGCGACCTGGCCGAAATCGACGCGCAAGGCCGGGTGTTCTTCCATGGCCGGCGCGACGACCAGATCAAGCTCAATGGCTACCGCATCGAGCTGGGCGAAGTGGACGCCGGGCTGGCCAGCCTGCCCGGGGTCGACAGCGCCGCCACCATTGCCCTGCGCCGCCCCGACGGCGCGCTGGTGCGCATGGTCGGCTTCATCGAAACCCCCGGGCACCTGCCGGCGGCCACCCTGGGCCCGTTGCCCGAGGCCCTGGCCGACTGGAAACAGCGGCTGGCAGGCAGCCTGCCGTCCTATATGATCCCGTCCGAACTGCTGGCCTGCGGCCGCTTCCCCGGCACCTTGTCCGACAAGGTCGACCGCAAGCGCCTGGCCGAGCTGTACCAGCAAGCCCGGGTAAAACGCCCCAAGGAGACTGTATGAAAACCCTCGCCCTGCTCACCGGCGCCCTGCTGCTTGGCAGCGCACTGCCCACCGTCGCCCAGGCCGAGGGCAAGCTGGCCCAGCTGTATGCGCCGCGTCCACCGGCAGGCTCGGCGTTCGTTCGCGTGCTGCAGCCAGCGGCTGGCGGCGTGCAGGTGCAGGTCGGGCACAACCCGGCGCAGCAACTGGCTGCCGGCCAGCTGGCCAGCAGCTACAACGTGGTCAAGGGCGGCGAGCCGTTCAGCGTGCTGATTGCCGGCAAGAGCGCCGGCACCCTCAGCGTGGCCGCCGACAGCTACCAGAGCCTGGTGCTGCACGATGGCAAGCTGCTGGTGCTGGACGACAGCGCAGCCAGCGACGATGCCCTGAAGGCCGAGCTGCGGCTCTACAACCTGGCCAGCGACTGCCCGGCCGGCCAGTTGAAGGTGCAGGACGGCCCGACCCTGTTCGCCGACGTGCCTACCCAGACCAGCCAGGCACGGGCGATCAACCCGGTGAGCGCCACCTTGACCGCCGGCTGCGGCGCGGCCCAGGCCAAGCCACTGGCCTTGCCGCAGCTGCAACCGGGCGACCACTACGCACTGTTCCTCACCGGCAGCGCCGCACAACCGGTGCTGCGCGGCGAGCTCAGCAGCACCGCACCCTACACCCGGTAAACCGCCATGCGCCCACTCTTTCGTGACGATCACCTGCTGTTTCGCGACCAGGTTCGGCGGTTTGTCGAAGAACGCATCCTACCCCACTACGCCGACTGGGAACGTGAGGGCATAACGCCCACCGCGCTCTGGCGCGACGCCGGTGCCCAGGGCCTGCTGTGCCCGGCGCTGCCCGCCCCCTATGGCGCCGATGGTGACTTCGGCCATGCCGTGGTGGTGATCGAGGAGCTGGCCCGGGCCAACTGCCTGGGCATCGGCTTTTCGATCCATTCCGACATGGTCGCGCCCTACCTGTACAACCTCGGCACCCCGGCGCAGAAAGACCGCTGGTTGCCGGCCATGGCCGCCGGCGAACTGATCGGCGCCATCGCCATGACCGAACCCGGCGCCGGCAGCGACCTCAAGGCCGTGCGCTGTCGCGCCCGGCGTGACGGCGAGCACTATGTGCTCAATGGCCAGAAGACCTTCATCACCAATGGCGTCAACGCCGGCCTGATCATAGTGGTCGCCAGCACCGAGCCCGACCTGGGCGCCCGCGGCCTGTCGCTGTTCTGTGTCGAGGCGGGCCTGGCCGGCCTGAGCAAGGGCCCGGCCATGGCCAAGATCGGCCAGCACGCCCAGGACACCTGCGAGTTGTTCTTCGACGAACTGCGAGTGCCCGCCGACTGCCTGCTGGGCGAGGAAAACGCAGGCTTCGAATACCTGGGCCGCGAGCTTGCCCGCGAGCGCCTGGCCATCGCCCTGCGCGCCGCCGCCCATGCCGAGGGCATGCTCGAGCAGACCCTGGCCTATACCCGCGAACGCAAGGTATTCGGCAAACGGGTCAGCGACCACCAGCACAACCGCTTCATCCTCGCCGATGCCCGCTCAAAGCTGACCATGCTGCGGGTGTTCCTCGACGACTGCACGCGGCAGCTGATCGAGGGCAGCCTGGACCCAGTGGTGGCGGCCATGGCCAAGCTCAATGCCAGCGAAATCCAGGGGCAGATCCTTGACCAGCTGCTGCAGCTGCACGGTGGTTATGGCTACAGCAGCGAGTACGGTATCGGCCGGGCCTGGGCCGATGCCCGGGCGCTGCGCATCTTCGGCGGCACCAGCGAGATCATGCGCGAGATCATCGGGCGCAGCCTCTGATTCAGCTGCGCAGCCAATCCTCACGCAGCCTGCGGGCGCGCGGGTCATCCCCCAGCGCCCACGGGTCGAGGGCGAACGCCACGACCTGCTCGGCGCCGGTGGTGCGGGCCCACTCCAACTGCCGCTGGACCCGGGCGTAATCCGCCGAGCGTGCCTTGAAGTCGGTGCCGTCGTTCTTCTCCGACGGCAACTGCTCGAACAACTCCACCACCACATCGAAGGGCACCTTGCGCCGGCGCAGCTCCAGCAGCAGGGGCTCGATGGCCTGCAGGTTGGCCCAGCCGGCCACACCCACGCCATCCTGCACCACCGGCCGCAACGCGGTGGTGTCGAGCAGCGTGCGCCATAGCTGCAGCAGCGAACCCTCGGTGGGCAGCACGCTGTGGTAGGTGGAGATCGACGGGATGCGGTCGCTGTGCTGTTGGGTGCTGGCAGACATCGCCGCCAACCAGCCGGCCAGGCGCTGCTGGCTGTCGGCGCTGGCCCAGTGGTATTGCTCCAGCTCGTAGGGGATGTACCAGCCGGCGAAGGCGCGGTGCTGCGGCCAGGGCGCAGCCGCCATGTAGGCCTGCGCCTCGCCCAGGGCCTTGGCGAAGAACTGCGCCTGCTCCTGCGCGTCTGCCGACAGCGCCTGCCACCAGGCATTGTCGAACGGCAACCCGACTTGTACCTGCATGCCCTCGTCATGGGCGATGTCGAAGACGTTGCGCAGCATGTCCTCGGGAATCATCCACGGCGATTGCCCGCCGATCAGCCCGACCCACTGCAGCGTCACCGTGCGGCAGCCCATGTCGGCCATGGCCGTCAGGCGCTGGCGCCATTGCTGCGGGTTGAGGTCGGCGTGGCTCTTCCACAGTTGCAGGAAGCTGCCCTGCAGGCCGGTGGAACGTGTGCAGCCCGGCAGGCTGGCGAGGATCGGCGCGGTGGCCAGCAGGCACAGCAGGCTGCGGCGGCTGAGGGTGGGAGCGGAAATGGTGAGGTCCTTTTCGTGACGTGGTGCTGGAACGCAGCAGCCTACCTTAAATCGTCACCGATGGCTGGCGCAGTGATGAGAGTCAGCGCTTGTGCTTTTTTCCGTGATTGCACAGCCAGGGTGTGGCGTCATCCCGCGCAGGGCACATTTGTACTCCCGGCACGTGAACGGGCGTCGAGTTAATCCAACTGCCAATACCCAGGGTCGCTGCATTAACACACATATATATTAACTACCTGAACAGAACCTGAAGCGCTTCAAACTTAAACAAAATTACATCTTCATTCATGAAGTTTTACTGTCCTTCACACTTATTAAAATTGTTTCACACAAACACGCACCCCTCTCCCATCTGCGCGATTGAAAAGTCAAACCTTGGCATGGACAATAGCCGCAAGCGCGCTGCACGCCATACCCTGCAAGCCTTTCGGCAGCGAGCGCCTTATTTAGTCGAATATCCAGACTCGCTTTTAAAGTTGACTGAACAGTCCACCAAGCCGTTACGCCAACTTATTACTTACACCGCATTCACATTACGTTGACATTGCATCACTTCAAATGCGCGTCACCCTATCCCCCGAGGTAAACCATGAACGCAATTAACCACGGTGAAGTCTTCACCGCCGCCGATTCTGGCGAGCACATCCTGTTGACCGGCGCCACGGGTTTCCTCGGTGGGTCGGTCGCCGCCCAACTGATTGCCGACGGCCAGGGCGCCACCCTCGCCTTCCTGGTACGCGGTGACACGCCTGCGCAAGGCCTCGAACGCCTGCGCGCCAACCTGCGCCAACATGGCGTCAGCCAGGCCGACTGCCTGGCCCTGGATGAATCGCAGATCCTCTGCGGCGACTTGCTCGACACCGCCTGGCTGGCCGGGCAAACCCCGCGCCTGATGCAGTTCGACCGGGTGATCAACTGCGCCGCCGTGGCCTCGTTCTCGAAGAATCCGACCATCTGGCCAGTCAATGTCGAGGGCACCTACGCCTTCGCCGACGTGCTCAGCCGCTCCGCGCGCCTCAAGCGCTTCCTGCATGTAGGCACGGCGATGAGCTGCGGGCCGCAGCGCGAGTCGCCGATCAGCGAGTCGTGGGAGTTCCCCGAGGCCGAGCAGCAACTGGTGGACTACACCGCCTCGAAGGCCGAGATCGAGCGGCGCATGCGCGAAGAACTGCCAGGCCTGCCGCTGGTGGTGGCGCGCCCGTCCATCGTGGTCGGCCACAGCAGCCTGGGCTGCCAGGCGTCGGGCAGCATTTTCTGGGTGTTCCGCATGGGCTTTGCGCTGGAGAGTTTCACCTGCGGGCTCGACGAGCAGATCGACGTGGTCCCGGTCGACTACTGCGCCGAGGCGCTGATCGGCCTGGCCCGCAAGCCCCAGCTCAACCACGACCTCTACCACATCTCCGCCGGCCACAGTTCGGCCTGCACCTTTGCCGAGATCGACCAGGCGTTTGCCCAGGCCAACGGTGCCGAGCCGGTTGGCGAGCGTTACCGCAAGGTGGATGTGGATGATCTGAAGTCCCTGGCTGGCAGCTTTGCCACCCGTATCGGTCCGGCCAACCCGCGCCTGGTGCTGCGCGCGTTGCGCCTGTACAGCGGGTTTGCCGACCTGAACTACCTGTTCGACAACAGCCGGTTGCTGGAGGAAGGCATTGCTGTGCCGCCGCGGTTCACTGATTACCTGGATGTGTGCGTCAGGTCGTCCAGTGGGGTGAGCATTGCTACCCAGATGCAGGCGGATTTCAAGTAACCCGTCATTCTGCTCCGTCATACGCGCTTGCCCGGGCCAGGGTTGAACCTGCTCCGGGCTTTTTTATGGGCGTGGGGTTGGGGGGAGGCCAGCAGGTGTTCGCCGAAAGTGCTGCAGCGCTCTTGAGATCGAGCGCCGCCCGCGCGGCGCTCGATTTTGTAGGCGCTGAAGATCCTTCGTCATGCACATGGCGGCCTTGACCCAATCTTCAGCCCGCCCCCTCTCGTCATATCTCGCATTTTTTTCACATCCGTCTCACCGTCTCCCGACATTCACCTTCTTAAAGTGCCGCCACTCGCGATGCCTGTGGCCCATTGCCGCTGCGTCCACCATTGCTCACCCTCGGAGTGACTGCATGCTGCAAGGCACCCTCGTCAAACCCTCCTCCCTGAAACCGCCGCGACGCCTTCGACTCTCCCCCAGGGCATTGATTGCCGGCCTGTGCGTGGCCTTGACCCTGGCAACCGCAAGTCTGTGGTACGCCTCACGCCCCCAGGTGCGCGACCTCGGCAGCGAGCGGCAGTTGAGCCGCAGTGGTACCTATGCAGCCTGGGCCAAGGGTTCGGCCATCGTCCTGGTGCGTCATGCCGAACGCTGCGACCGCTCCCATGCCGCCTGCCTGAGCGACCCCGCCGGCATCACCGAGGACGGCAGCCGCGCTGCGGTAGGTGTGGGCCTTGGGCTCGAGCGGCTGGGGCTGCAGGGCAGCGATATCCTGACCAGCCCCGAGGTGCGTACCCGGCAGACGGCAGGCTTCATGTTCGGCAAGAACATCACCACCCAGGACTGGCTGGCGCGTTGCGACACGACCTTCGCCAGCGCGGCGTTCGACCACAAGCGGCCCGGCCATAACCTGGTGCTGGTGACCCACAGTGGCTGCATCGACCAGCTCGAACGGCAACTGGGCGTAGCCGGCGGCGAACGCAGCAGCGGTTATGCAAGTGCCTTGTTCCTGTCTCTGGACAGTGCGGGCAAACCACAGATTCTTGGCCAGATGAACGCCACGCAGTGGCGCAACCTGGCCCCTGGCAACGGGGTGTGACCATGCAGCTGGCCATGCGCACGCGCTTCTACCTAAACAACCTGGCCTTCCCGCTGTTGCTGGCGGTGCCGGTGTTCGTGCTGTTCGACCTGACCGAGTTGGACCGCTGGATCAGCAACCAGCTGCTGGATGCCAACGGGCAATTCGTCTTCGCGCACAACACGCTGTTCGAGAAACTTACCCACAAGTGGCCGCGAATCCTGCCGGACTGGACCGGTGAACTGGCGGTGATCGGGGTGCTGCTGTCGCTGCTGTGGCCGCTGGCCTCGCGCTCGGCCCGTGCCATCGGCTTGCTCGAAGCGGTACGCATCGCCCCGCTGATGCGCTGGAGCACCCGCTACCGCCGCGACCTGTGGTTCGTGGTGGTGGCGTTCGGCCTGTGCACCATGGTCATTCACTACCTGAAGAGTCACACCGGGGTGTACTGCCCGGTGGAGACCACGCTGTATGGCGGCACCGAGGCGCGCTACGAATGGTTCGACCAGTTCAACGGGCTGGACCGCGCCGGCCCCGGCCGTTGCTGGCCCGGCGGCCATGCTTCCAGCGGTTTCACCCTGTTGGCCCTGTACTTCATCGCCCTGCGCCACCACTGGGTGCATGCGCGCAAGTTGCTGGTGGCGATCCTGCTGGTGGGCATGTTCTACGGCACCACCCGGGTGCTGCAGGGCTGGCACTACATGTCGCACACCTTCTGGGCCGGCATTTTCGTCTGGCTGACCAGTTGGTTCACCGCCTTGCTGTTCTACGGCCGCCCGGCCCTGCAGGCAGCGCCCGAAGCAAGGCTCAGTAATCGCCCCGCTTGCGAAACGCCCAGCGCCCTGCAATCAACGTAAAGGTCACCACCAGCGCCACCAGTACCCAGAAGCCATGGGGGTCGTCCGACAGCGGCACGCCCCCGACGTTCATGCCGAAAAAGCCGGCGATGATGTTGATCGGCAGTGCCAGCACGGTGACCACGGTAAGGGTGAACAGGGTGCGGTTGTTCTCTTCGGTAAGCTTGGCGGCAATCTCTTCCTGCAGCAGCTTGATCCGCTCGACCAGGCTGGTGAGGTCGCTGATGATCACCGAAAACTCTTCGGTGGAGGCCCGCAACTGGCGAATATCCTCTTCGTGCAACCACTCGGGCGGGCGGTTGAGCAGCCGCAGCAGCGAGCCCGGCTCCAGTGCCAACAGGCGCTGCAGGCGTACCAGCACGCGGCGCAGGCTGCCCAGCTCGGCGCGGTTGTCGCTCAGGCGCAGCGACAGCAACTGGTCCTCGATGCGGTCGATCTTCAGGGTGGTTTCGCGCAGCACCCGGGTCAGCAGGTCACCCTGGTCGCGCACCAGGTGCACCAGCAACTCCACCGTCGAACCGAAACCCTCGCCGCGCTTTACCGATGAGCGCAGCTCGTCCACCGAGTGCAGCGGCTGCAACCGTGCGCTGACCAGCAGGCGGCTGCGGGCACAGGCCCACAAGGTGGAAACGTCGGACGACATCACGCCATAGCTGAACACCAGGTCGTTGACCACCGCCAGCAAGGCGCTGTCGGTGTGCTCGATACGTGTGGAGCGCGACCCTTCGCGCAGGGTTTCGAAAAAGGTTTCGGGCAGGTCCAGGTGGCTTTTCATCCAGCGCTCGCAGGCGGCGTGGGCAAGGTTCAGGTGCAGCCAGAGGAACTGCTCGTCGGCTGGCGCCTGCAAATATGCCAGGGCCTGTGCCGAGTCGATCTCGCGGCCGGGATGGCCCGGACGGAACAGGTACGCGTAGAGCAAGCCGTGCAGGTCGGTTTCGGGGTTTTGCGGATTGGCGGGGAGCATGCGGCGGAGCGACCTCGGCGAGTCCCGGTTAAGAGAGGGTCATATTAGGTAACGTCACATGACAGTCGCGTGACGATTTCGCTGAAGGCTTCGCCTGTCGTAGCCGGCTGCCATGGAACTGGCACGCACGTCACAATTGGCATGTGGTATGCCAAAATATCTGGTAATGGGAATTGTTACCAGATAAGATCGCCGCGCTTTCACCCCCTCTCCCGTGCCCCTTTCCAGGACCTGAACCCATGCGTTACAGGATTGTGTCGCTGTGCCTGCTCCACGCCGCTCCGATGCTCAGCTGGGCCGCGCCAGCGCCGCTCGAAACCAGCACCGGCATTCAGCTTGAAGCCGTGAACATCAATGCCGATGCCGCCGACTACGAGCGGGCCGACGGCCCGGTCGAAGGTTACCGCGCCACCCGTTCGGCCAGCGCCACCCGCACCGACACTGCCCTGCACGAAACCCCACAGTCGGTCAGCGTGGTGCCCAAGGATGTGCTGGAAGACACCGGCGCCACCCGCCTGCAGGACGCCCTCGACTACGCCGGCGGCATTGGCCGGGCCAACAACTTCGGCGGCCAGGGCCTGACCACCTTCACCGTGCGCGGCTTCACCACGGGGGAGTTCTACCGCAACGGCTTCCCGATCAACCGCGGCTACCCCAACGCCCCTGACGCCAACACCGTCGAACGCCTGGAAGTGCTGCGCGGCCCGGCCACAGCCCTGTATGGCCGCGGCGACCCCGGCGGCACCTTCAACGTGGTCAGCAAGCAACCCTTGCCCGAATCCAAGGTCACCCTGGGCAGCCAGTTCGACGACCAAGGCATGCACCGCGCAACCCTCGACGCCACCGGCCCATTGAGCCAGGACGGCAGCCTGGCCTACCGCCTGAATGTGCTTGGCGAGGGCGGCGAGAGCTTCCGTGACGACGTCGAGAGCGAGCGCTACGACGTCGCCCCGGTGCTCAGCTGGCAGGTCAACGACAGCACCAGGATCGTCTTCGAAGGCGACTTCATGCGCAACAACCACCCCCTCGACCGTGGCCTGACCCGCTACGGCACCCAGACCGGCAGCGCCTCGCGCGACACCTACATCTGGGAAAAAGGCAGCGACAACCTGCTGCACAACGACAACAACATGGCCCAGCTGCGCTTCGAGCACCTGCTCAACGACAACTGGACCCTGGCCGGCGGCATGCAGTGGCTCGACGGCACCCTGCAGGGCAACGCCGTGGAGGCCAACAAGGCACCGGCCGACGGCCACACCCTGGAGCGCAACTTCAACTACCGCAAGCTGGAGTGGACCGAC
This sequence comes from Pseudomonas sp. EMN2, assembly GCF_009650555.1. Taxonomy (NCBI): domain Bacteria; kingdom Pseudomonadati; phylum Pseudomonadota; class Gammaproteobacteria; order Pseudomonadales; family Pseudomonadaceae; genus Pseudomonas; species Pseudomonas sp. EMN2. Next base: position 38,511 of record NZ_VZZR01000060.1, on the reverse strand, counting down.
CGCGACTACCAGCTCAACCTCACCGGCCACTTCGACACCGGCGCCTTCAGCCACACCCTGCTGACCGGCATCGAGTACGAAGACTATGACTACCGCTCGATCATCCAGCGCTCGTCGGCCGCCGACGGCACCTACGCGATCGATATCTACCACCCGGTGCTGGGCCAGCCGCGCCCTGCCCTGACCCGCACCACCACCCACGACCAGGAAAACCTCAAGACCTGGGCCTGGTTCGTTCAGGACCAGGTGGCCCTGACCGAACGCCTGAAGGCGCTGGCGGGTGTGCGCCTGGAGCGGTTCGAGCATGACTACGACAACTACCTGCCGGGCGCCAAGGGCTGGCAGGCGGCCGACAATGCCGTCACCCCGCGTTTCGGCCTGCTCTACGACCTGACCGACACCGTTGCCGTCTATGCCAACACGGCGCGCTCGTTCAAGCCCAATACCGGTGCCAGCCGCCAGGGCGACGGCTTCGATCCGGAAAAAGGCAAGTCGTACGAGCTGGGGATCAAGTGGGAGGCATTGGACCGCCAGTTGAGCGTTGACGCGGCGGTCTACCACATCGTCAAGGAAAACGTGCTGACCCGCGACCCGGCCGACCCCAACTACAGCCTGGCCGCCGGCGAAGTGCGCAGCCGCGGCCTGGACCTCAACGTGGCCGGCAACATCACCCCTGAGTGGCGGGTGATTGGCGGTTATGCCTACGTCGATGCCGAAGTGACCAAGGACAACCGCCTGCCCAGCGGCACGCGCCTGGCCAACATCCCGCGCAACAGTTTCAGCCTGCTCAATACCTATGAGTTCCAGGATGGCCTGGCCAAAGGGTTGGGGCTTGGTGTGGGGGTCAAGTACGTGGATGACCGCAACGGGCAGACCGAGGCGGTGACCTACACCATGGAGCAGTACAACGTGGTTGACCTGCTTAGTTACTACAAGGTCAACGAGCATGTGCGGCTGAACCTGGATGTGAAGAACCTGTTCAACAAGGGGTATGACGAAGGGGCGTTCAATACCTATGCGTACCCAGGGGCACCGCGCACGGTGCAGGCTGGGGTTGCTTATACCTTCTAGAGGTTTTGCGGTGGGCATGCAGGTGTCCGCCGCAAGAGTTGCAGCGCCTATCAGATCGAGCGCCGCGCGGGCGGCGCTCGATCTCAAGAGCGCCGCAAGACTGTCGCCAAGCACTTGCCAGCGCCCACGCGATTTCAATCAAGCCCCCTCGAGCCCCCACCCCTGACAACCGGCACATGTAACTTCGTATTACAAACTACGCTCAACTATCAAAGCGGCAATCGCCGCGACACGGCCCATCGGCCTTCGAAGGATCGTGCTCCAGGACCCTGCCAGACGACTGGCGGGCCGCCACCCCGGCGGCCGAGGTCCACCGGCTGTGGCCTTCCCTGCAAGCAAACGCAGGCAACGCTGAGCGGAGATCACTATGCAGTTGAAAAAAATCGTGTGGATGCTGGCCATCGGCGGGGTGCTCTCGGCATCGTCCGTGTTGCTACCGGACAACCTCGGCGCGTTTTCAAGCGCCATGGCGAAAGACGGTGGTGGTGGTGGTGGCCACGGTGGAGGGGGTAGTGGCGGCGGTGGGCATGGCGGCAGTGGCGGAGGCCATGGTGGTGGCAGCGGTGGCTCAGGCCACGGCAACGGCGGTGGCAGCAGCGGCTCAGGCCATGGCGGCTCGGCAGGCGGCCATGGCGCCGACGATGGCGGCAACCACGAGGCCGGTGGCCTGCACGGTGTCGGCCACGGCGCGGATGACGGCCCCAATCACGACGCCGGCGAAGCCCACGGTGTCGGCCACGGTGCCGATGACGGCCCCAATCACGACGTGGGTGACGACCGCAGCGGCACCTGACGCCTGGCACTCCCCGCACAGGTGTCTGTACGGCACCTGTGCAGCTTCTCCCGCCACGCCTGGCATGCTAGCCTCCCCGCGCCCCGCGCCTGCGGGGCAGGAAAGCCGTCATGTCAAGGAGTCAGGCAATGGACCTGCAGTTTCTGGGCACCTCCTCCGGTGTGCCCACCAAGGCCCGCAACGTCAGCGCCACCGCTGTCATCGAATCCACCGGCCACGGCTGGTACCTGGTCGATTGCGGCGAGGGTACCCAGCACCAGTTGCTGCACAGCCCGCTTTCTGTGCGGGACCTGCACGGAATCTTCATCACCCACGTCCATGGCGACCACTGCTTCGGCTTGCCTGGGCTACTGGCCAGTGCCGGCATGTCCGGGCGCCAGGAGCCGTTGCCGCTGGTGCTGCCCGACGCCCTGCTTGGCTGGGTGCGCCAGAGCCTGGCAGTGAGCGAGACCTTCCTGCCGTTCGAGTTGCAGCTGCAGGCGCTTGAAACCTTCACAGGTTTCAGCGCCGGCAATGTCGAGGTGAGCACGATCGAGCTGTCGCACCGTGTGCCTTCCTGGGGCTACGTGTTCGATGAGCGCGACCCCGCGCCACGGCTGGATACCGCCCGCCTGAAGGCCGACGGTATCCCGGCCGGGCCGCTGTGGGGGCAACTGGCCCATGGCCAGGCCGTCACCCATGAGGGCCGAACGCTCGAGCCCCGCGATTACCTGCAACCCACGCGCCCGCCGCAACGGATCATCGTCTGCGGCGACAACGACCGCCCCGAGCTGCTGGCCGAGCTGGCCCAAGGCGTCGATGTGCTGGTGCACGAAGCCACCTTTACCCAGCCGGTGGTCGAGCGCAGCCAGACCAACTTCGGTCACAGCACGGCAGCGCAGGTGGCAAGGTTTGCCGAGGCCGCGGGCGTGAAGAACCTGGTGCTGACCCACTTCAGTGCCCGCTACCAGCCCACGGCCAACGGCCGCGGCAACTCGATCGCAGAAGTGCGTGAGGAGGCCATGGCGCACTACAGCGGCCACCTGACCTTGGCGCAGGACCTGCAGCGCTATCACCTGGGGCGTGACGGGCGGCTCGAGGCGCTGGACAGGGCCTGAGGTCAGCCCAGGCCCGTGCTTCAGTAGCGCTCGCCGACCATCTTGAACGGGTAAGGCTGCGCCTTGTACTTGCCGATCTTGCCGCGCTTGGGCAGCTCGATCTTCTGCTTGTGGCTGAGGTCCTTGTACGGGACCTGCTGCAGCAGGTGGCTGATGATGTTCAGCCGCGCCTTACGCTTGTCCTCGGAGCGGGCCATGAACCACGGTGCCCAGGACGAGTCGGAGGCGGCGAACATGTCGTCGCGAGCGCGGGTGTAGTCGTCCCAGCGGTTGTACGACTTGAGGTCCATGGGTGACAGCTTCCACAGCTTGCGGCCGTCGTCGATGCGGTCCTGCAGGCGGCGGGTCTGCTCTTCGGCGCTGACCTCCAGCCAGTACTTGAGCAGGATGATCCCCGACTCGACCATCATCCGCTCGAACATCGGCACCACGGTCAGGAACTTGTGCGCCTGCTCATCCGTGCAAAAGCCCATGACCCGCTCGACGCCGGCGCGGTTGTACCAGCTGCGGTCGAAGATCACCACCTCACCGGCGGCTGGCAAATGAATGAGGTAGCGCTGGGCGTAGATCTGGGTCTTCTCGCGCTCGGTCGGCGCCGGCAGCGCCACTACGCGAAACACCCGTGGGCTGACGCGCTCGGTGATGGCCTTGATGGTGCCGCCCTTGCCGGCGCCATCGCGGCCTTCGAAGATGATGCACACCTTCAGGCCCTTCTCCACCACCCACTGCTGCAGTTTGACCAGCTCCACGTGCAGCCTTTTCAGTTCGCTCTCGTAGTCTTTGCGCCCGAGTTTCGCGGCGTCATCAGCTTTGTTTTTCTTGGCCATCGCCTGCTCCCCTGTGCCAACCCCTGAGTGCCGCGGCGCTGCCGTGGCGGATCAGAGCAGTATGGATGAGCCTCGGCGATTTGCCGGATGGGCTGCCGGCATGTCCACTTGCCACGATTGCGGCCGCTCTGGTACGCGGGTTTTAATCCTGTCGCCGCCGGCCCGGACCGGCGCTCGACCTGCATTTTGGCAATTCAAGGAAGCCCCACGATGGACAGGAAGCTCGTACCGCTGGCTCTGCTGGCGACCCTGCTCGGCTGCTCGGACGACCGGCAAGCCACCGAGGCCGGCCTGCGCCAGGCCGCGCAAACCTGGCTCGACAGCCAGTATCCGCATTGTTTCGTGATCAGCAGCTTCCCTGCCCGCACCCGCGATTTCGACGTCGACGGCAACAACAAGGCGCTGCATGCCCTGGCGCAGGTCGGTGTGGTCAGCGAGAAAGAGGTTGCCCGCACTGAAGTGCCTGCCCGCCTGTGGCAAGCGGCACGCACCGACATCTATTACGCCTACGCGCTGACCGAGGAAGGTCGCAAGTACTACAAGCCCGACGCAGGTAACGGCAAGGTCGGCGGGTTGTGCTTCGGCAAGGCGCAGGTCACCGCCATCGAGCAGTTCACTGCGCCGACCGAACAGGCTGGCAGAACGGTATCGAAGGTGACCTACCGCTATAGGGTCAGCGAGCTTCCCGCATGGGCTGGCGATGCCAGGGTGCAGGCCGGCGTAAAAGGCCTGGGGCAGGCTTTCGACAGTACCCGCCAGCCGCTTCAGGCGACGGCCAGCATGGCCCTGACCGAGCAAGGCTGGGTGCAGCAAGAATTGGCCAATTGAGTGAATGGGGGCGCGCAGCGGCCCCAGCGCACTCGAGACTGCTGTTAATCCTGAGAAAATCCGCACTCGCCATCCTTGCCCCGCCCCGGCCGCCCCGCGGCCGGTTTCCCGGTTCAACGATGGAGTCACAGCATGAAATCCCTGTCTTTCGCCCTCGCCCTGCTGGCCGCGACCTCGGTCACTTCAGCCTTCGCCGAAGGCGGCGCCGAGCGTCTGCAAGCACGCAGCGAGCAGTTGGCACAGCAACGCCAGCAGCAGGCCGAGGCAGTCGCCAAGCGCGATGCCCATGTCCAATCGCAGGCGCAAGCGCCGCGCCAGGGCGATGCACTCGAAAGCAAGCCTTGCAGCTGACGCCCGCGAGGGCCGGCAATACCCCGGCCCTCACAACCACCAGGCCAGCACTGCCGGCAACCACACGAACGACAACAGCGTCGAGCACATCACCAGGTTGGCCACCTGCTCGGGTTCGCGGTTGGCCCGCACTGCCAGCAGGTAGTTGAACACCGCCACCGGCATCGACGACTGCACCACCAGTACCGCCCGCTCAAGGCTCTCCAGCCCCAGCGCGGTCCCCACCGCCCAGCCCACTGCCGCCCCCAGTACGATGCGCAACCCACCCAGCACAAGGCCGCTGCCGATGTGCTGCGGGCGAATGCTGGCCAGCGAAACGCCGAGGGTCAGCAGCATCAACGGGATGGTCATGCCGCCCAACAGGTCGGCGGTGTTGGCCAGCCAGCGCGGCAGTTCGACGTCGAGGAAGATCAGCGGCATGGCGCCGACCAAGCTGATCACGATGGGGTTGCGCAGCAGCGCCTTGAACGAGGCCGCGCCACCGGCGATGGCGATACCCAGGGTGAACTGGAAGATCGACAAGGTGAGGAAGAACGCCACCGCCAGTGCCAGGCCGTGCTCGCCGAAGGCGTACAGGCTGATCGGCAGGCCCATGTTGCCGGTGTTGGGGAACATGAAAGCCGGCATCAGCACGCGCCAGTGCCGGCCACTGAAGCGGCATACCAGGTAGCCGGTCAACGCCATGCCAAGCATGCATAGCACGCAGGCCATGGCCATGCTGGTGAAGGCGCCGGGATCGAGCTGGGTGCGGTTGAGCGTGGACAGCACCAGCGCAGGCGTGCCGACGGTCATGACCACCCGTGCAATGAACTCGGTCGGGTATTCCAGGCCACGGCGAGCCCAGGTGTAGCCGATGCCGGCGACGATGAACACGGGGGCCAGGACGGCGAACAACGAGGCCAGCATTGTGTAGGAACTCCCTGAAAAAACCTGCCGCGCATTATGCGTATTTATGCCCCCATGTGTGCATCGCTGTGCGCCTAGGCTGGAAGGCTTGGCACGTTGCAACAAGCGCTGGCGCTCTGCGCCAGATCGCGGGGCAAGCCCGCTCCCACGAGATAATCCACCAGCGTGGGAGTGGCGGTGCGCCGATGCGACTTGACCCGCGATGAGGCCCTCAGAGCTGAATTACCTTGGTTTCATCGCCGGGGCGCAAATCAAGCGTGATCATCAATAGTTAAAGTAAATTCTAGAAAAAATAGTTGTTTATATTCAGCTAGTTAGAGGAATTTATTAATGTCGATTATTCCGCATGTTTTCTGAGGCAGGCGCGTACTGAGCACCTACTCGTGGCCCTGCGGCCTCTCGTCGCAGCCAACGCCCTCTTGGCAAATTCGCCACAGCCCGTAAAATCCCGCCTCCTTTTCGCCCGTCGCCCACCCGGTGGCAACCGCCCGCAAGGACAGCGTCCGCGCCTCTCGCCACATCGCGCATGTGCCACAGGCTCAACCGCCCCCGCCCGGCCTCCCCTTGAGGTCCAGCGGTTGACCCTTGCCCAGGTCGCATTCCGTGCACGCAGCGCAAAAGGCGCAGCTTGGCTTCTTCCAACCTTGAGGTACGTATGTCTCCGCGTTTGCTGGCGATGGCGCTGGCACCCCTGCTCGGCCTGTTCATCATTGCCCTGGGCAATGGCTTCATGTCTTCTCTGACCACTCTGCGCCTGGACGCGGCCGGCGAATCGGCGACCACCATTGGCGTGGTGTCCTCGGCCTACTTCATCGGCCTGACCCTCGGCGCAATCGTCAATGACCGGTTGATCCTGCGCATCGGCCACATCCGCGCCTACAGCAGCTTCGCCGCGCTGATCGGCGCGACCATCCTGCTGCAGGGCCTGTTCTACGACACCACCTGGTGGTCGATCCTGCGCCTGCTCAACGGCTGGGCTGCGGTGGGGGTATTCCTGGTGATCGAAAGCTGGCTGCTGCTGGCCGGCGATGCCAAGATCCGCGGCCGCCTGCTGGCGCTGTACATGATCGCCTTCTACGGCGCCGGGGTGATCGCCCAGGCAGCCCTGGGCGAGATCACCAGCTGGGGCGACACCGCGCCGTTCATGCTGGCCGGCATGCTCGCCACCCTGTCGGTGCTGCCGATCGTGATCCTGCCGCGGGTGTCGCCGTTGCTCGACCAGGTCGAGCCGCTCAAGCCACGCCAGCTGCTGGGCGTGGCGCCTACCGGGTTGGTCGGTTGCTTCGGCTCCGGCGTGGCGATTGCCGGGATCTATGCCCTGCTGCCGTTGTACCTGCAGCGGGTCGGGCTGGACGTGGGCGAGGTCGGCGAAATGATGGCCTGGGTGATTCTCGGCGCCATGTTGCTGCAATACCCGGTGGGACGCTGGTCCGACCGCAAGGACCGCCAGGATGTGCTGATCGCCCTGGCGGCAATGTGCACCGTGCTGTCGTTGCTGATCGTGGTGCTGCCGGTGGACACCCTGCTGTTGCCCGCCCTGCTGTTCCTGCTCGGTGGCGGGGTGTTCGCCCTGTACCCGGTGGCGGTCAGCAGCGCTGCCGACCGTGCGCCGGCCGATGCCCTGGTACCGATGATCCAGGGCCTGCTGCTGATCAACTCGCTGGGCTCGGCCATGGCGCCGCTGACCATTTCGCCGATGATGACCTCTTATGGTGAAGTCGGGCTGTTCTGGGCATTCGCCGTGATCAACCTGGCGATGGTCGGCTTCTTCCTCTGGCGCCGCGGCAAGCGTCCGAAACCCGAGCACCCGGCGCCGTTCACCGCGGCCACCACGTTCTCGCCGACCGGTGCCGAACTGCGGGTGACCGAGGACCTGATGCATGCCGCTCAGGAGCACCCGACGCTGGACGCGCTCAACAGCGCTGCTGCGCCTCATCAGGCACGCAGCGAAAGCCACTGATGCAACCGGGGCCGCCTGCGGCCCCTTGGTTTGCCGCCCGTCGCCCGGCGGGCACCCCGGCCGCGCTCTGGCGGCCAAATCCATGACAGTTCATCCGACAGGAGACTCACCATGGATCGCTCACGCCCGCTCGCCCTGCTCCTCGCCGTTTCGCTGAGCATCGCATCGACCTGCAGCTACGCAGCGTCCGACCCTTATGGCAGCCAGCCGCAGACCAACGAAAGCAGCAAAGGTGATCAGCCCAGAGGCGCCACGGCCGGCGACGGCAGCAGTACCAACAACCCCGGTGGCAGCAAGGACAACGACAGCAGCGACACCGGCACCAACGCCGATGCGGCCGACGGTGCAGCCGGTGGCTCCAACAGTACCGGCGAGGCTACAGGCAGCGGTGCCGGGCACACCGGTGGCACTGCCGAAGACCAGGACAGCCGTTAACGGGCCTTGGCTACACTGCTGAACGACGCCCCTGCCCTGGAGACCCGGCATGAACCTCAGGTACTGGTTGCTGCTTGCCTTGCTGCCCACGGGGGCATTCGCCGCCTCGGTCAACCATAGCCCTGCGCTGGACATCAGTTCAGCGTCGTTCACCGACGGTGGCGTGATCGCCCTGCAGCAAGTGGGCGCGGACACTGCCTGTGGCAGTGGCGAGGAAAAGTCGCCGCAGGTGAGCTGGACCAACCTGCCGCAGGGCACCCGCTCGCTGGTACTGGTGATGTTCGACCCCGATGGTCGCAAGGGTCTGGGGGTGGTGCACTGGCTGGCCTACAACATCGACCCGGCGTCCGGTGGCCTGGAGGAAGGCGCTGGCGGCCAGAGCAGTCCGGTGGCGGCGCTGGGCCTCAACTCCCGTGGGGCCATGGCCTATCGCGGGCCTTGCCCACCGGCGGGCGACAATCCGCATCACTATGTGCTGACCCTGATCGCCACTGACCTTGCCCCTGGCAGCCTGCCCGGGGAGATGGACCATCGAGGGTTGCTGAAGGCGCTGCAGGGGCATGCGCTGGGGGCGCAGAGCCTGGTGGGGCGTTACGGGCATTGAGCTGATGCAATCATCGCGGGGCAAGTCGCAGCGGCGAACCGCCGCTCCCACGGATTGCGTGGGAGCGGGCTTGCCCCGCGATGGCCCTCCACCTACCGCCAATACTCTGTCTGGTCGACAATCTGTTGGTGTTCCTGGAACAGCAACGGCAACTGCTCCTTGAGGTAATCGATCCAGGTCCGCACCTTGGCATCGAGGTAATGCCGCGACGGGTAGATCGCATAGATCTCCCGCTGGCGCAGCCGGTACGGCGCCAGCAACCGGCACAGCCGCCCTTCCTGCATCGCCTGGCTGGCCGAGTAGTACGGCAGCAACCCCACCCCCATGCCCAGCTCGGTAGCCTTGACCATTGCGTCGGCGACATTGGTGAGGAAGGTGTCCTGGGGCACGATCACGCAATTATCCGGTGCCTTGCCGAAGGTCCAGTCCTCTTCGAACAGCGGATCGACGGTGCGCAGGCAGGTGTGCGCGTGCAAGTCCTGCGGCAGTTTGGGAACGCCATGCCGGGCCAGGTAATCCGGCGAGGCGCAGAGAATGCTGTGGATGCTGCCCAACGGAATGGCGATCAGCTGCGAATCGGGCAAGCCCTGGCCAATGGCGATCACCACATCGTGCCCTTCGGCCATCGGGTCGGGGTTGCGCTGCGACAGGGTCACCTCCATCACCACTTCCGGGCACGAGGCGTTGTAGCGCGCCACCAACGGCATCATCAGCAGGCCCAGGCCATGGGTGCAGTGCAAGCGCAACCGACCGCGGGGCGTGAGGTGGGCGCCACGGGCCTCGTCCATGGCCTCTTCGGTGAGCAGCATGATCTGCCGCGAGCGCTCGAGAAAACGCTCGCCCGCCTCGCTCATGCGCAGGCGCCGGGTGGTGCGGTGCAGCAGGCGGGTCTGCAGCTGGTTTTCAAGCTCCGCGACGATCCGCGACACCTGCGCCGCCGAGATGTCCAGGGCGTTGGCGGCGGCAGCGAAACTGCCGCACTCCACTACCCGGGCAAAGGTGCGCATCGCATGCAGCATGTCCATGAGGTGGGCTCTCATTCATACATGAAAGGCAGGAATCTATCACGGGTTAGCCCATTTATTGTGAAACACCAATGAATGGATCATGGACACATCCCGAAAACGAGGAGCCTGTCATGAAACGTTCGATCGCTTTTCTCGCCCTGTCCGCCACCCTCGCCTCGTTCGGCGCATTCGCCGACAGCGCCACCCAGCAGCCCGTGAGCAGCAGCTACGAATACGGCATGCCGCTGGACGTGGCCAAGGTCATCTCGATCACCCCGGCCAGCAATGCCGCCGATTGCCAGGTAGGCACCGCGCACATGGTCTACGTCGACCACCAGGGCCAGACCCACCAGGTCGACTACCGCGAAATGGGCAACTGCTCGCAGCTGTAACGCCTGGGCAAACGGCCGGGAAAAATACCAGCCGTCTTGCCCAAAGTGCATTTGCCCACCTGCCGCGCCGCCCCATGATCGTCCGGAACAACTACAAGAACGTTCCGGAAGCCGATCATGATCGAAACCGCTGCTGCCCTGCCCGCCCATTCGCCGGCCGCCACCCATGCACGCGTCACCTGGCGGCTGATGCCGCTGCTGCTGGTGTGCTACCTGTTCGCCCACCTCGACCGCATCAACATCGGCTTCGCGAAGATGCAGATGAGCGCCGACCTGGGCTTTTCCGACACGGTGTACGGCCTGGGCGCCGGCCTGTTCTTCGTGGCCTACGCGCTGTTCGGCGTGCCCAGCAACCTGGCCCTGGACCGGGTCGGGCCACGCCGCTGGATCGCCACGCTGATGGTGGTCTGGGGGCTGCTGTCCACCGGCATGCTGTGGGTGCAGGACGCCGCCGGCTTCTACACCTTGCGCTTTTTGCTGGGCGTCGCCGAAGCGGGCTTCTTCCCCGGCATCCTGGTAGTGCTCAACCGCTGGTACCCGGCCAGGCGCCGGGCCCAGGTGACCGCGCTGTTCGCCATCGCCGTGCCCTTGGCCGGGGTGGTCGGCGGGCCGCTGTCCGGCGGCATCCTGCAGGCCTTGCATGACCACGGCGGCCTGCGCGGCTGGCAGTGGATGTTCCTGATCGAAGGTTTGCCCGTGGTGCTGCTGGGGCTGGTGGTGCTCAAGTGGCTGCCGGATAGCTTCGAACAGGTCAGCTGGCTCAGCGCCGAACAGAAACGCGCCCTGCGCGCGGAACTGGACGGTGAAGAACAGCGCAAACCGGTCAGTTCGCTGGCGGGCCTGCTGGGCAACGCCCAGGTGTGGCTGCTGGTGGCGGTGTACTTTGCGGTGATGCTGGCGGTGAACACCCTGGCGTTCTGGATGCCCAGCCTGATCCATGGCGCCGGGATCGGCAGCGATGGCCAGGTCGGCCTGCTCAGCGCCGTGCCCTACCTGGCGGGCTGCCTGTTCATGCTCGCTTGCGGGCGCTCGTCGGACCGCCACCGGGAGCGCCGCTGGCACCTGTGTGTTCCGCTGCTGATGGCTGCCGCCGGTATCGCCGTGGCCGGCCTGGCACCGGGCAATGCACTGCTGGTGATGAGCGGCCTGGTCGTGGCCGGCATGGGCGCCAGTGCCGCGCTGCCGATGTTCTGGCAACTGCCCCCGGCGTTCCTCGCGGGCAACACCCAGGCGGCAGGGATCGCCATGATCAGCTCGTTCGGCAGCATCGCCTCGTTCCTCGCGCCCTACCTGATCGGCTGGATGCGCGACACCGCCAACAGCCCTGGCCTTGCGCTGCAGGTGCTGGCGGTGGCAATCGTGCTCGGCGGGCTGCTGGTGCTGAAGGTGCCGGCCAGCGTGGCCAACCCGCGCTAGGCCGCGGCGAGCATCTCGCTGATCCAGCGGGCCTGACGGACGATGTCCTGCTGCTTGTCCTCGGGCACCGGCTGGCGGGCACGCTCGAAATTGTCCAAGGTCTGCTGCTTCTGGCGCAGCATGCGCTGCCACTTGAACAGGAACGCCGGGCTGCGCTGTTGCATCAGCAACGGGCCGAAGTACAACTGCTCGGCACTGTAGGCGACGTCCTCGCAGCGTTCGGCAACGATGATTTCGTAGTCGAAGCGGTTCTCCCTCAACACCTCTTCGCAACGGATGCGGTAGTCGTTGTCCATCAACCACTGGCGCAGCGGCTGCTCGCCGCCGTTGGGCTGCAGCACCAGGCGTTCCTTGCCGCTCAAGCGTTGTTTGCCGGCCTCGAGGATGTCGCGGATGGTCTCGCCGCCCATGCCGCAGATACTCACGGCAGTGATCCCGTCTTCCGGCTCGATGGCTGCCAGGCCACTTGCCAGGCGCACGGTGGCCTGTGCCTCCAGGCCGTTTTCGCGCACGGTGCGTTGCGCGGCCCGGAATGGCGTCAGCGCCACTTCGCCAGCCACCGCCGCGGCAATCGCGCCACGGCGCAACAGCGCCACCGGCAGGTAGCCATGGTCCGAGCCGATGTCAGCCAGCCGCGCCGCGGCCGGGATATGCGCCGCCACCCGCTCAAGGCGCGTGGACAAAGTGTGTTGGTTCAACGGTTGCCTCTTCGATCACCCAGGGCCCGGCGCCTGCGGCCGGGTCGGGGCGCGATTCTGCCGTGGGCGGCCGCGCTTATCAAATCCGCGCGACCACGGCCACGGCTCGACCCGCCCTTGGCGCTCGCGTAGGCTTGCGGGCTTTCCTCCCGTGCAAGGCAGAACATTCCATGGCAAACGACGGCATCATCTTCACCCCGGACCCGGACGCGGACTCCATCTCGTCCGACGTGGCCGAGTACAACGGCGTGCTGGTCAGCACCCAGATCCCTACCCGCGCCGACGGCAGCCTTGAGCTGGGCGACATCACCAGCCAAAGCGAATGCACCCTGCAGGCGCTGAAAGTGGCCCTGGAGCGCGCCGGCAGCTCGATGGACCGGGTGCTGCACCTGACCATCTACCTCACCGACATGGCCGACCGTCCGGCGTTCAACGAGGTGTACCAGCGTTTCTTCAGCAAGCCGTGGCCGGTGCGTGCGGCGGTTGGCGTGGCCTCGCTGGCGGTAGAAGGCATGAAGGTGGAAGTGACGGCGATGGCGGCCAAGGGCTGAGTCCCAGTTGCCCCCTGCAGGAGCGGCCTTTCGCGGCACAAGGCCGCTCCTGCAATAAAACAGTTCCCCACTGAGCCCCCCATCCAGCAGCCTGGGGATGCCACCACCCCATTTCACCGCTACAATGCCCGCCTTACCGTGACAGCCCGAACCTATAACGACATGTCCCTTCCAAAGCACCACCTGGAACTGCTCAGCCCTGCCCGTGACGTGAGCATCGCCCGCGAGGCGATCCTGCACGGCGCTGACGCCATCTATATCGGCGGCCCGAGCTTCGGCGCGCGCCACAATGCCTGCAACGAAGTCAGCGAGATCGCCGAGCTGGTGGAGTTCGCCCGGCGCTACCACGCGCGGGTGTTCACCACCATCAACACCATCCTCCACGACAACGAGCTGGAGCCAGCGCGCAAGCTGATCCACCAGCTGTATGACGCCGGGGTCGATGCGCTGATCGTGCAGGACCTGGGGGTGATGGAGCTGGATATCCCGCCGATCGAGCTGCACGCCAGCACCCAGACCGACATCCGCACCCTGGCCCGGGCCAAGTTCCTCGACCAGGCCGGTTTCTCGCAGCTGGTGCTGGCCCGCGAGCTGAACCTGCAGGAAATCCGCGCCATCGCCGCCGAAACCGACGCGGCCATCGAGTTCTTCATCCACGGTGCGCTGTGCGTGGCCTTCTCCGGCCAGTGCAACATTTCCCACGCCCAGACCGGGCGCAGCGCCAACCGTGGCGACTGCTCCCAGGCCTGCCGCCTGCCGTACACCCTCAAGGACGACCAGGGCCGTGTGGTCGCCTTCGAGAAGCACCTGCTGTCGATGAAGGACAACAACCAGACCGCCAACCTGGCCGACCTGGTCGATGCCGGTGTGCGCTCGTTCAAGATCGAGGGCCGCTACAAGGACGTGGGCTATGTGAAGAACATCACCGCCCACTACCGCAAAGAGCTCGACGCCATCCTCGAAGGCCGCCCGCAGCTGGCCCGCGCCTCCAGCGGACGCACCGAGCACTTCTTCGTGCCCGACCCGGACAAGACCTTCCACCGTGGCAGCACCGACTACTTCGTCAGCGACCGCAAGATCGACATCGGCGCCTTCGACTCGCCGACCTTCACCGGCCTGCCGGTGGGCGTGGTGGAAAAAGTCGGCAAGCGCGACCTGCAGGTGGTGACCGACGTTCCCCTGAGCAACGGCGACGGCCTCAATGTGCTGGTCAAGCGTGAGGTGGTGGGTTTCCGCGCCAACATCGCCGAACTCAAGAGCGAGTCCGAAGACGACGGCCAGAAGCGCTACCGCTACCGCGTCGAGCCCAACGAAATGCCCGAGGGCCTGTACAAGCTGCGCCCCAACCACCCGCTGTCGCGCAACCTCGACCACAACTGGCAGCAAGCCCTGCAGCGCACCTCGGCCGAACGCCGGGTGGGTGTCGAGTGGCACGCGGTACTGCGCGAGCAGCGCCTGATGCTGACCCTCAGCAGCGAGGAAGGCGTAAGCGTGCAGGTGGCCCTGGATGGCCCGTTCGGCGCCGCCAACAAGCCGCAACAGGCGCTTGACCAGTTGCACGACCTGCTCGGCCAGCTGGGTACCACCATGTACCACGCCAACGCCATCGAGCTGGACGCGCCGCAGGCCTACTTCATCCCCAACTCACAGCTCAAGGCCCTGCGCCGCGAAGCCATCGAGGCGCTGACCGAGGCGCGGGTCAAGGCCCACCCCCGTGGCGCGCGCAAGGCCGAGACCACGCCGCCACCGGTGTACCCCGAGTCGCACCTGTCGTTTTTGGCCAACGTCTATAACCAGAAGGCCCGCGACTTCTACCACCGCCATGGCGTGCAACTGATCGACGCTGCCTACGAGGCCCATGAAGAGCACGGCGAAGTGCCGGTGATGATCACCAAGCACTGCCTGCGCTTCTCCTTCAACCTGTGCCCCAAGCAGGCCAAGGGCGTCACCGGCGTGCGTACCAAGGTCGCACCGATGCAACTGATCCAGGGCGATGAAGTACTCACCCTCAAGTTCGACTGCAAGCCGTGCGAGATGCATGTGATCGGCAAGATGAAGCAGCACATCATCGACCTGCCGACCCCGGGTAGCGCCGTGGCTCAGGTGGTCGGGCACATCAGCCCGGAAGACCTGCTCAAGACCATCCCGCGCGCGCCGCATTGATCGGTATCCGCTTGGCACCTTCACAGGCAAGCCCGCTCCGGGCTTGCCTGTGAATTACGCCAGAAAGAACCACTAAAGTCTCACTAGAGACTTTTTAGCTTGATCACCTGCCTGTTTTCTGCACAATGCCAAGCATGCGATCCACGCGAGGCAATCCGATGCAACCCACCCCTCACGACGAACGCCTGCTCAAGGCCTTGGCCAACGCCATGGTGGTCCACCCGCGGGCGACCCTGAAAGAGCTGGCCGAAACCGCAGGCGTCAGCAAGGCCACCCTGCACCGCTTCTGCGGCACCCGCGACAACCTGGTCGATATGCTTGAGAACCATGGCGAGCAGGTGCTCAATCAGGTCATCCGCGACGCCGACCTCACCCAGGTCGAGCCGCTACCCGGGCTGCGCCACCTGATCGCCGAGCACCTCAAGCACCGCGAGATGCTGGCCTTCCTGATGTTCCAGTACCGCCCCGATACCCTGCTGGGCGACAGCGAGGATCGTCGCTGGCATGCCTATACCCAGGCCATGGATGCGTTCTTCCTGCGCGCCCAGCAATTGGGGGCGCTGCGCATCGACATCAGCGCGGCGGTGTTCACCGAGATGTTCCTGAGCATGATCTTCAGCATGGTCGACGCCGAGCGCCGCGGCCGGGCGGCCAGCGCCACCTCGGCGCAGACCCTGGAGCAGTTGTTCATCCACGGGGCGCGGGCGAGCGCCTGAAGCCCGCAACATCGCCGCTGTAGGAGCGGCTTCAGCCGCGAACACCGGCAAAGCCGGTGCCATCCACCGCGTCGCCAGCTTCGCGGCTAAAGCCGCTCCCACAGGCCACTCTGTCTCCTGCTGAAAGAAAAAAGCCCTTGGGCACAGGTCCCAAGGGCAAGGCGGTTGGATACCCCAACCAAAGGAGTCGTTGTCTAGCCCTTTGCCGGCCAGCCGCCCCCCAGGGCGCGGAACAGGTCGACCAGCGCCAATTGGCGTTGGGTACTGGCCTGGATAAAGGCCGCCTCGTTGACGAAGTTGTTGCGCTGCGCGTCCAGGTAACGCAGATGGTTATCCACCCCACCCTCATAACGCGCCTTGGCCAGGGCCTCGGTCGCCCGGCTGGTATCGACCAGCGCTCGCCGCGCGGCTTCCTCGCGGCGTAGCGTGTCGGTGGCGGCCAAGGCATCGGCCACCTCACGGAATGCGGTCTGGATCGTGCCCTCGTAGGCCGCCACCGCCGAATCCTTGCGCGCCTCGGCCAGGCTCAGCCCGGCGCGGTTGCGCCCGGCATCGAACAAGGGCAGCGACAGCTGCGGCATGAAGCTCCAGCTGCGCGAACCGCCGTCGAACAACCCGGACATCTGCGCACTGGAGGTGCCGAAGCTGCCGGTCAGGCTGATGCGCGGGAAGAACGCCGCCCGCGCCGCACCGATATCGGCGTTGCGTGAACGCAAGCGGTGCTCGGCGGCGAGGATGTCCGGGCGGCGCTCGATCAGCGCCGACGGCAGGCCTGGGGTAATGTCCTGCAGCACCATCGGCTGGTCCGGGCGCTCACCCGGGATCAGCTTGGCCGCCTGCGCGTCGCCCAACAGCAGCACCAGGGCGTTATAGGCCTGGCGTTGCTGGCGCAGCGTGGCTTCCAGGTCCGCCCTGGACTGCTCGACCAGCCCCAGCGCCTCCTGATGGTCCAGCGCGGTGGCGGTGCCGGCGGCGCGGCGCTGGCCGACCAGGGCCAGGGAATCCTCGCGGCTGGAGAGGGTCTGGCGGGTCAGCGCCAGGCTGCGCTCGGCGCCATCCAGGGTCAGGTAGGCCTGGCTGACTTCGGCGATCAAGGCGATGTGCGCGGCACGGCCGACCTCCTCGCTGGCCAGGTACTGCTCCAGCGCCGCATCGCTCAGGCTCTTGACCCGGCCGAACAGGTCCAGCTCGTACTCCGGCAGTGCCAGCCCCACCTGATAGGTGCTGCTGACGCCCTCACGGCCATTGCTCGACAACTGCGCCGGCAGATGCTGGCGATTGCCCGATGCAGCGGCATTCAGGCCGGGCACCCGGTCGGCGCGCTGGATACGGTATTGCGCGCGGGCCTGGTCGATGTCGAGCAGGGTCTGACGCAACGAACGGTTGTTGCCCAACGCGGCGCCCACCAGCTGAAGCAGCACCGGGTCGACGATGAATGCCTGCCAGTCAAGCTGATCCACCATCGGGCCTTGATGCCCGCCAGCGTCGCCCCACTGCGCCGGCACCGGCGCCTCGGGGCGCTCATAGGTCGGCGCCAGGGAACAGCCCGCCAGGGTCAGGGCCAGGACCAACGGAAGTACACGATTAGCCATGAACATCACTTGGCCACCTCGACCGCCTGTGGCACAGGCGCAGGCTTGCGTTTGAGCAACGACAGCACCCAGACGAAACAGATCGGTACGAACACCACCCCCAGCAGCGTGGCGCTGAGCATGCCGCCGATCACCCCGGTGCCGATGGCACGCTGGCTCGCCGCACCGGCGCCGCTGGCGATGGCCAGCGGTACCACGCCGAGGATGAAGGCCATGGAGGTCATCACGATCGGGCGGAAACGCAGGCGCGCGGCCTCGATGGCGGCGTCACGCAGGCTATAGCCCTTCTCCCACAGCTCCTTGGCGAACTCGACGATCAGGATGGCGTTCTTCGCCGCCAGGCCGATGATGGTGATCAGGCCGACCTTGAAGTACACGTCGTTGGGCATGCCGGTGACCATCACCGCCAACACCGCGCCCAGGGCGCCGATCGGCACGATCAGCATCACCGTCAACGGGATCGCCCAGCTTTCATACAGCGCCACCAACAGCAGGAACACCACCAGGATGGCCAGGGCGAACAGGCTGCCGGCCTGGCCGCTGGAGACCTTCTCCTGGTACGAAAGGCCCGTCCAGGCATAGCCGATGCCGGGCGGCAGCTCACTGACCAAGCGCTCCATCTCGGCCATGGCCTGGCCGGTGCTGTGGCCCGGCGCCGCGTCACCGGCGATGCGAATCGACGGGTAGCCGTTGTAGCGCACCAGTTGCACCGGCCCTTCTTCCCAACGTGTGGTGACGAAGGCGCTGAACGGCACCTGCTCACCGTTGGCGTTGGGTGCATAAAGGCGCAGCACGCTTTCCGGGGTCATGCGCTCGCCTTGTTCGGCCTGCACCACCACGCGCTGCTGACGCCCGGCGTTGGTGAAGTCGTTGATCACCGCCGAACCAAAGGCGGTGGCCAGGGTACTGTTGATGGCCTCGAAGCTCACGCCTAGGGCGCGTGCCTGCTCACGGTCGATCTGTACCCGCAGCTGCGGCGACTCCGCCAGACCTTCCATCATCGCGTACAGAATCACCGGGTTGCCGTTGGCACCGGCCAGCAGCTGGTCGCGGGCGGCCAGCAGCGCTTCGCGGCCCAGGCCGCCACGGTCCATCAGGCGCAGGGCGAAGCCACCGGCATTGCCCAGGCCGTCGATCGGCGGTGGGTTCACGGCGGTGAGGGTGCCGTCGCCATGGGCGGCGAAGCGCGCGTTGATGGCGTCGATCTCGGCCGCAGCCGACTGGTCCGCGCCGCGCAACGACCAGTCCTTGAAGGTCGGGAAGGCCAGCGCGGCATTGTCCCCCATGCCAGAGAAGCTGAAACCGCTGACCACGAACGCCGAGGCCACCGCCTCGCGGGACATCAGAAACTGCTCGAGGGCCTGACCGGTGGCATCGGTACGTACCCGGCTGGCGCCCGGCGGCAGTTGCACGTCGACGATGGCGTAGCCCTGGTCTTCGACCGGCACGAAGGACTCCGGCAGGCGCAGGTAGAAATAACCGAGCATGGCCAGGATGCCGGCGTACACCAGCATGTAGCGCCCGGCACGTTGGACCAGCGCGCTGTTCAACGCCGAGTAGCGATCGGTAAGGCGCGCGAAGCCGCGGTTGAAGGCACCGAAGAAGCCGCGCTTTTCATGGTGGCCCGCGGGCACCGGCTTGAGCAGCGTGGCGCACAGCGCCGGGGTGAAGGTCAGGGCCAGGAAGCCCGAGAACAGGATCGACACCGCCAGCGACAGCGAGAACTGCTGGTAGATCACCCCCACCGAGCCGGACATGAACGCCAGCGGCATGAACACGGCCGACAGCACCAGGGTGATGCCGATGATCGCACCGGACACCTGCCCCATGGCCTTGATGGTCGCCTGCACCGGCGACAAGCCCTCTTCGGCCATCAACCGCTCTACGTTCTCCACCACCACGATGGCGTCGTCCACCAGGATGCCGATGGCCAGTACCATGCCGAACATGGTCATCATGTTCACCGAGAAGCCGAGCAACTTCATCACCATCAGCGTGCCCAGCAGGCACACCGGCACCACGATCGAGGGGATCAGGGTGTAGCGGATGTTCTGCAGGAACAGGAACATCACCAGGAACACCAGCACCATGGCTTCGAGCAGGGTATGGATGACCTTCTCGATGGCCACGTCGACGAACCGCGAGGTGTCGTAAGGCACCGAGTACTCCACGCCTTCAGGGAAGAACGCGGACAGTTCGGCCAGGCGCGCCTTGACCAGCTCGGCGGTTTTCAGGGCGTTGGCGCCCGGCGCCAGCTGCACCGCGCCGGCCACTGCCGGCTTGCCGTCCAGGCGCGAACCGAAGTTGTAGCTTTCCATGCCGACTTGCAGGCGCGCCACGTCGGCCAGGCGCACCAGCGAGCCGTCCGGGTTGGCGCGCAGCACCACGCGGCCGAACGCCTCGGGGTCGTCCAGGGTGCCTTGCACGGCCAGGGTCGCGGTCAGTTCCTGCTCGCTGGCGCCTGGCGCGCTGCCGAAGCTGCCGGCCGGCACCTGCACGTTCTGGCCACGGATGGCGTTGCCGACATCGTCGATACTCAGGCCGTAGCCCACCAGCTTCTGTGGGTCGACCCACACGCGCATGGCCGCTTCCGAGGAGAAGAACTGCAGCTTGCCCACGCCCGGCACCCGGCGCAGCTCGTTGTTGATGTTGCGTGCGGCGTAGTCGCCCAAGGCCGTGGTGTCGGCCTTTTCGAAGCCTTGCTTGTAGTTGAGCGCATAGATCAGCAGAAAGCCCGCGCTGCTCTGCTCCACCTGCAGCCCTTGGGTCAGCACCGCCTGGGGCATGCGTGCCTCGGCCTTCTTCAGGCGGTTCTGCACATCGACCTGGGCAAGTTCGGGGTTGGTCCCGGGCTCGAAGGTCACCACCACCTCGGCCACCCCGTTGGAGTTGTTGGTGGACTCGAAGTACAACAGGTTCTTGGCACCGTTGAGGGACTCTTCGATGACGCTGGTCACCGACTCCACCAGCACCTTGGCCGATGCGCCCGGATAGGTGGCGGTGACCGTGATCTGCGGCGGGGCGACGTTGGGGTACTGGGCCACCGGCAGCAGCGGGATCACCAGCAGCCCGGCCAGTGAGATGAACAGCGCCACGACCCAGGCGAAGTTCGGCCGATTGATGAAGAACTTGGACATTTCGCTACCCTCGCCTCAACGCGCTGCGGTTTGCTGTGGCTGGGCCGGGCTGACCGGCATGCCAGGGGCCAGGCCGGCCGGGCTGCCGACGATCACCTGGTCGCCTTCGCGCAACCCTTCGGTGATCTGCCAACGGGCGCCCTGCATCACCCCGGTACGTACGGCGCGGGCCTCGGCCAGGTTGCCGGTGCCCACCACCATCACCCGTGCTTCGCCGTCGCTGCCGCGCTGCACGGCGCGTTGCGGCACCAGGATGGCCTGGCGGTCGGTGCCCTGCGGGGTGCGCACCCGCACGTACATGCCAGGCAACAGGGTGCCGTCGGCGTTATCGAAGCGCCCGCGCAGGGTGACCTGGCCGGTGCCGCGATCAACCTCGACGTCGGTGAACATCAGGGTGCCCTGGCGCTGGTAGTCGGTGCCTTCAACCTGGGCCATGAGCGCCGTGTCGCCACCGGCCAGCGCGCCGTCCTGCAGGGCCTGACGCAGGCGCAGGGCATCGGCGGCGGACTGGGTGAAGTCGACGTAGATCGGGTCGAGCTGCTGGATCCGCGCCATCAACGTGGCGTCGCCCTGCCCCACCAGCGCACCTTCGGTGACCAGGGCGCGGCCGATACGGCCGGAGATCGGTGCCGTGACCGTGGCATAGCCCAGGTTCAGCCGCGCCGTCTGGACATCCGCCTGGGCTGAACGTACCTCGGCCTGGGCGCTGCGCAACGTGGCGTTGGCGCTGTCGAAGTCCTGGCGGCTGACGGCTTCGATCTTCACCAGCGGCTCATAGCGCTTGACCCGCGCCTGAGCTTCCTGCTGCACCGCCTGGGCCCGTGCCAGGTCGCCATTGGCGCGCGCCAGGGCAGCCTGGAACGGCGCCGGGTCGATCTGGAACAGCACATCGCCGGCCTTGACGTCGGCACCCTCCTCGAAACGCTTGTGCAGCACGATACCGGCGACCCGGGCCCGCACTTGCGCCACCCGCATCGGTTCGACCCGGCCCGGCAGGGTCGAAGCCAGGCTCAGCGGCTCGCTGGCCACGGTCACCAGTTGCACCGGGACTGCTGCCGGCGCCTCGGCCTGCGGTTCGCCCGCCGAGTCACACCCGGCCAGCGCCACGGCCACCGCCAGCCAACTGGCCACCCCAATTGCACGCAAGTTGCTCATCACATCACCCGAGCTTTTGATTGAAAACGGCGCGAATGGTACTCAGGCACACTGAATGAGTCAATTTGGTCTCATTTGATATTCATGTGAACAATTGTAACCATCTGCCCGGTCGTCGGCTTGCCGCATGACCCACCCAGGCCAGGCGTCAAATGGTTACCAAGCCCTGCGGAGAACGCCCATGCCCCTGCACCCCGTGGCCACCCTCGCCCAACTCGATCAACAGCGCCCCCTGCGCGTTCAGGCCGGGACCGAAGAGGTCATCCTGGTTCGCCATGGCGATCAGGTGCGCGCCTACCAGGGCAACTGCCCCCATGAAGGCGCGCCGCTGGATGAAGGCGTGGTGTGCGGCGGCCTGCTGGTTTGCCCCTGGCACAAAGCTGCATTTGCCGTGGATGAGGGTGCGGTGTGCGAACCGCCCGCGCTGATCGGCCTGCGCCGCTACCCCGTGCAGATCAAGGGCGACCAGGTCTGGGTCGACGATCAGGCCGTGCCCCAGGCGGCAACGCCCCGCCACAGCGATGCACGGGTGTTCGTGGTGGTCGGTGCCGGGGCTGCCGGTTCAGCGGCCGTGGCCACCCTGCTCGATCATGGCTTCGGCGGGCGCCTGGTGTGGGTCGATCAGGAACAGCCCAACGCCTACGATCGCACCGCCCTGAGCAAATTTGTCATCGCCGGGCAAATGGCGCCGGACGAAGTGCCGACGCTGCTGGAGCCCGACGTGCTGCGCCAAAAACCGTTGCAGCGCCTGCACGGCAAGGTGCGCAGCCTGAACGTGGCCAGCCGCGAGATCGTCCTCGCCGATGGCAAGCGCCTGAAGTACGACGCGGCCCTGCTGGCCACTGGCGGCAAGCCCAAGCGCCCCGAACTGCCCGGTGTGCAATTGCCCGGCATCTGCGTGCTGCGCTCGCGCGAGGATGCCGCGCGCCTGCTCGACCTGGCCGAGCCCGGCCAGCCGGTGGTGATCGTCGGCGATGGCTTCATCGGCCTGGAAGCGGCTTCGGCACTGCGCAAGTACGGCCTGCAGGTGCATGTGGTGACCCGCCATGCGGTACCGCTGGCAAAACAGCTGGGCGAGCGCATCGGCCTCAGCCTGCGCGAGCTGCATGAGCGCAAAGGGGTGGTGTTCCATGGCCCCACCGAGGTGACCGCTTTCGAAGGTGCTGAGCGGGTCGAGGCCGTGATCCTCGCCAACGGCGAGCGCCTGGCCACCCCCTTGGTGCTGCTGGGCACGGGCGTCACGCCGGCTACCGGGTGCCTCCAGGGCCTGCAACTGGGCGAAGACCGCTCGGTGCAGGTCGACGCCCATCTGCAAGCCGCCGAAGGCCTGTGGGCAGCCGGCGATATCGCCACCTTCCCCCTCGCCGGGCGCCCGGTGCGCATCGAGCACTGGCGCCTGGCCCAGCAACACGGGGTGATCGCTGCCGCCAACATGCTCGGCGAACGGCGCCGCTACGACGATGTGCCGTTCTTCTGGACCTACCAGCATGGGCGCACCCTCGAGGTGCTCGGGCATGGGCGCCAGTGGAACCGCATCGAGTATGTCGGTGAGCCCGAGCACGGCGATTTCATCGCCCTGCAATGCATCGACGACCAGGTCGAGGCGGTGGTCGCCAAGGGTTATGCGCGGGCCATGGCGGTGCTGTCGCAACGGCTGAAACGGCCGTTGTCCAGCCGCGAGGCCCGGGAACTGATCGATGCCTGGCCAGACTGACTCAGTCCAGCGCGCCGTGCAGCACCTCGTAGATCAAGCCAGTGGCAGCAGCCACCAGGATCAGGTCGGCCCCCGCCTGGAGCCAGTCATAGCCATCGTAATGGGGCAGTTGGCCCAGCAGCCTGCCGTCGAGTTTCTTGGCTATCCCTGGAGGTAGCGGCTTGCCGCGGGCGAGGTTTTTCTGGATACCTGGCGGCAACGGCGCCGCCGGTGCCCAGTAGTCACGGTGGCGGTCAAGGGTGATCCGCACCCCGCCGATATCCACCTGGGGCCCGCCGTGGTAGGCATTGCCCGCTTTGTCTGGTTTGCCCTTGCCGGCTTTATCGTGCTGCTGGCCATGGGCGTTGCCTTTGCCCTGGCCATTGCCGGGGTCCGCCAGCAGCAGCGGCGAAGTACCGAGCATGACAAGACTGGTGACGACGGCGATGATCCGCTGCGACTTCATGGGCCTGCTCCCTGGTGATCGATTGGCACACCGACAAGCATCGACCAACCCGCGCACCAGGGCAAGGCTGGCACCTGCACCTTTCAAAGTGCCGGGGTTGTGTGTAAAACCACCTGACCCACATCGCACGTAAAGGATTCCTGGCAATGATCTACCGCCCCCTCGGCCACAGTGGCCTGCAAGTCTCGGCCCTCACCCTCGGCAGCATGATGTTCGGTGAACAGACCAGCACCGAAGACGCCCTGCGCATCATCGACAAGGCCTGGGACCAGGGCATCAACTTCGTCGACACCGCCGATGTGTACAACGGCGGGCGTTCCGAGGAGATCGTCGGCGAGGCGGTGGCGCGCAACCGCCAGGAGTGGATCGTCGCCTCCAAGGCCGGCTATGGCCCGGTGGACGGTGTGCCCAACCGCAGCGGTCTGTCGCGCAAGCACCTGTTCAACGCCATCGAAGCCACGCTCACGCGCATGGGCACCGACTACCTGGACATCTACTACCTGCACCGCGAAGACCACAGCGTGCCGCTGGAGGAAACCGTGCGCGCCATCGGCGACCTGCTGGCGCAAGGCAAGATCCGCTACTGGGGCGTGTCCAACTTCCGCGGCTGGCGCATCGCCGAGATCTGCAACGTCGCCGACAAACTTGGCGTGGCCAAGCCGGTGGTCAGCCAGCCGCTGTACAACATCGTCAACCGCCAGGCCGAGCCTGAACAGCTGACCGCAGCGGCCTACCATGGCCTGGGCGTGGTGCCGTTCAGCCCGCTGGCCCGTGGCGTGCTCAGCGGCAAGTATGCCCCGGGCTCGGTGCCGGACGCCGGCAGCCGTGCCGGGCGCCAGGACAAGCGAATCATGGAAGTGGAATGGCGCCAGGAGTCGCTGGGCATCGCCCAGAAGATCCACGCCTACACCGAGGCCAAGGGGGTGGGCATCGTCGAGTTCGCGATTGCCTGGGTGCTGAACAACCGCCTGGTCAGCTCGGCCATCGTCGGCCCGCGCACCGAGGCGCAGTGGGACACCTACGCCGGGGCCCTGGAGGTGAAGATCAGCGCCGAAGACGAAGCCTTCATCGATTCGCTGGTAACCCCGGGGCATGCCTCAACGCCGGGGTTCAACGATGTGGCGCACTTCGTCAGCGGGCGCCTGCCGCGCGCCTGAGTGCTGCCGGGGTGGTGCGGCTCAGCGCCGCGCCACCTGCCACAGCCGGGCAACGTCCCTTGCCCGCGCCTTGAGCAGATTGCCTGCGTCGGCACAGGCCTGCTCCAGACTCATCGGCCCGCTGGCCAGGGCAAACGCAGCGTCGATGCCGTGGGCATACAGCTGCTCATAGCCCGCGCCCAAGGTGCCGGCCAGCACCACAACAGGCACGCCATGGCGTTTGGCGACCCGTGCGACACCCATGGGGGTCTTGCCACGCAGGGTTTGCGCATCGAAACGCCCCTCGCCGGTGATCACCAGGTCGGCGCCCTGCACCAGCGTATCCAGCTGTGCCAACTCAGCCACCACCTCGACACCCGGGCGAAACTGCGCGCCCATGAAGGCCTTGGCCGCGAAGCCCATGCCGCCGGCCGCGCCGCTGCCCGGCTGGTCACGTACATCCTTGCCCAGCAACTGCGCGCATTGGTCGGCGAAATGGCCCAGTGCCTGGTCCAGCGCCTGCACCTGCTCGGGGCTGGCGCCCTTCTGCGGGCCGAAGATCGCCGATGCGCCATTGGCGCCGCACAGCGGATTGTCGACATCGGCGGCCACCTCCACCTGCACGTGCGCCAGGCGTGGGTCGAGGCCGCTGGCATCGATGCGGGCCAGTTGCGTCAGGGCCAGGCCGCCTTCGGCCAGCGCTTGGCCTTGAGCATCCAGCAGGCGCAGGCCAAGGGCGCGCAGCATGCCGCTGCCGCCATCGTTGGTGGCGCTGCCGCCGATGGCCAGGACAATGCGCCGGGCACCGGCCGCCAAGGCAGCGGCGACCAGCTCGCCGGTGCCCCAGGTGCTGCTGCGGCAGGCATCGCGCTGGGCGTTGGGGACCAGCTGGATGCCACTGGCCTGGGCCATCTCGATCACGGCAGTGCGGCTTTCGGGCAGCCAGCCCCAGCTGGCTTCGACATTGGTGCCCAGCGGGCCGCGCACCACCTGGCGGCGCTGTTCGCCGTGGCTGGCGGCGACGATGGCCTCCATCGTGCCCTCGCCGCCGTCAGCCATCGGGCACTGCACCAAGGTGGCCTGCGGCCACACGGCGGCCAGGCCGCTGGCGATGGCGCGGGCGACGCCGGCAGCGTCGAGGCTGTCCTTGAACGAATCGGGGGCAATGACGACTTTCATGGGGCGGCTCCTGTGCTTATGCCTTGCATGCTGACAGTTGTGTGATGGGGGGGCCTCTGTCGGATGCACAAAAGCGGGAGTGGGTTGTTTGGGCGGATGCCTTCCCAGGCAATGCTGGGGCCGCACAGCGGCCCCGGCACTCTTGAATCGAACGTCAGAACAATTGCCAGGTGTACATCAGGATCAACCGGTTCTCATCGATATCACTGCGATAATTGGACCGCGCCATGGCATTGCGCACCCGGATCCCCAACCCCTTGAGCACCCCGCTCTGCACCGCATACCCCAAATCGATATCCCGCTCGCGGTCACGCCCCTCGAAGCCCTTGCCGGTATCGACATTGTCACCGGTGATATAGCGCACCGTGGCCGTCAACCCCGGGATCCCCATGGCCGCGAAGTTGTAGTCGTAGCGCAGCTGGTACGAACGCTCGTCGGTATAGGCGAACTCGTAGGTCGGCACTTCGTTACCCAGCGGGCTGATGTTGGCGAACACCCGCGGGAACGGGCTGTCGCCGTAAATGGCCTGGTAACCGGCACCGAAGCTGTGCCCGCCACGCTTGGCGGTGAACATCGAAAAGAATGCCTGGTTGTCGATATCACCCAACAGCGCATCGCCGTCTTCGCGGGCAGTG
The DNA here is from genome assembly GCF_009650555.1 of Pseudomonas sp. EMN2. Classification (NCBI taxonomy): domain Bacteria; kingdom Pseudomonadati; phylum Pseudomonadota; class Gammaproteobacteria; order Pseudomonadales; family Pseudomonadaceae; genus Pseudomonas; species Pseudomonas sp. EMN2. Next base: position 11,703 of record NZ_VZZR01000060.1, on the reverse strand, counting down.
AAGTAACCCAGGTTGGCACTGAGCACCCAGTCCCCCAACGGTTTGCTGTGCTTCAAGCCCACGAAGCTCTGCCGGTAGATGTCTTCCAATTGCCCGTGCCACAGGCTCAGGCTGCTCAGGTTGGCATTGAACGCGTAGTCGCCGCCGACATAGTTGAACGCATCGCTCTCGGCCTGGCGCATCGGCACATGGCCGAGCATGGCGTTGAGCTTGCCGTCGCCGGCTTCGTTGCGCAGGTGGGTCGAGCTGAGGTGGCCGGCCTGCAGGGTCAGCCCATCGAGCTCGCTGGAGCTCAGGCTCACGCCCTGGTAGGTCGGTGGCAGCAGGCGGATATCGCTGAAGGTCAACACCGGCAGGTTGGGCTGCAGTTCGCCCGCGCGCAGCTCTGTCTTCGACAGCCGCGCCTTGAAAGTCGGCGCGATGCGGCTGTATTCACTGGCTGCGCGACCATCGCCGTGCACCGGCAGCAGGCCGGTGTTGACCCGGTCGGGGCTGCTGTCCAGGCGGATGCCGAGCAGGCCCAATGCGTCGACACCGAAGCCGACGGGGCCCGGCGTGTAGCCGGACTTGAAGTCGAGGATGAAGCCCTGGGCCCACTCCTCGGCCTTGGACTGCTGGTTGGCGCCGACGATGTCCGAGTAATCGCGGCTGAAGTAATAGTTGCGGGCACTGAGGCTGGCCTTGGCATCCTCGAAGAAGCCGCCGTCGGCAGCCCACAGTGGTTGGCTGAGCAGGCTCAGGCCGATGGCGACGCAAGGGGTTTGGTTCATTCCGAAGCTCTCTGATCTTGTTGTTATGTGATAAAGCGCAGAACCAGAACGTGATGGGTGGCTCAGGTCTCCTGTTCAGCAGTGGCGGCGCGCAGCCGTGGCCGGCGCAGGCTGACCAGCGCGTGGGCGAGCAGGCCGAACAGCAGCCCCCAGAACGCCGCTGACAGCCCAAGGAAAGTCACGCCTGAAGCGGTGACCAGGAAGGTGAACAGCCCGGCATCGCGCTCGCCGGGCTCGGTCAGGCTGCGCGCCAGGGCCTCGCTGATCGCGCCGTACAGGGCCAGGCCCGCAAGCACGGCGATCAAGGCGGCGGGGAACGCGGCGAACAGCGACAGCAAGGTGGCCCCGGCAATGCCCAGCAGCAGGTACAGCGCACTGCCCGCGACCGCTGCCACGTAGCGTCTACATGGGTCTTCATGGGCCTCGCGGCCAGTGCAAAGGCTGGCGGTGACCGCCGCCAGGTTCAGCCCGTGGCAACCGAACGGTGCCAACAGCAGGCCGCCCAGGGCACTGGCGCTGATCAGCGGGCTGGCCTCTGTGCGGTAGCCGGCATTGCGCAGCACCGCCATGCCCGGCATGAACTGCCCGGTCAGCGCCACCAGCACCAGCGGCAACGCCAGGCTGAAGGTCGCGGCCAGGCTGAATTGCGGCGTGGTCCATTGCGGCGTGGCCAGGGCCAGCACCAGTTCGCTGCCGCGAAACTCGCCACTGGCCACGGTCACCAGGGCGCCCACGGTCAATACCGCCGCCACCGCATAGCGCGGTTGCACCCGGCGCATCAGCACGTAGGTGACGAACATCGCCAGCACCAACAGCGGCTGCACCGGCAAGGCGCGGAACACCTCGATGCCGAAGCTGAACAGGATCCCGGCCTGCATGCCGGCGGCGATGGAACCGGGCAGCCGGGCGATCAGACGGTCAAAAGCGCCACTGATGCCGATCAGCAGCAGCACCGCATTGGCCACGAGGTAGGCGCCGATCGCCTGCGCGAGGCCAAGGTGCGGCAAGGCGGTGACCAGCAGCGCCGAGCCCGGTATCGACCAGGCGATCACCACCGGCACCCGGTAGCGCAGGCTCAGCAAGCCCCCCAGCAAAGCGCTGCCCATGGACACCGCCCACACCCAGGAGGACAACTGGCCGTGGGACAGGCCGGCGGCTTCGGCGGCGTGGAAGATGATCACCAAGGGGCCGGCGTAGGAAATCAGCGTGGCGATGCAGCCGGCCACGACGGCGGACAGGGAGCAATCCTTGAACAGGGTTTTCATGGGATTTCTCGCGGGGATCAGGTGGTGATCTATCGCGGGGCAAGCCCGCTCCCACGGCGTGGGAGCGGGCTTGCCCCGCGATTGCTGGCTCAGGCCTCTTGCAACGCCCGCGGCCGCCCGCTGCGCTGTTCGGCGTCGCTGTCATGCGCCTTCTGCAATTGGAAATCGAACTGCATCTCGGCATAGCGCCCCGTCACGCCCCGCGCCCCGTCCTCGCGGAAGGTGATCTCCCCCACCAAGCCATCCCGGGTGGCATAGGCGAAGTCGTCCCACAGGTACTTGTCGCCAGCCAGGTTGATCTGCGTGGTCAGATGCCGGTGCCCCGGCGCCGAGATGAAGAAATGGATGTGCGCCGGGCGCTGGCCGTGGCGGCCGAGCAGGTCCAGGCACTCCTGGGTCGGCCCCTGGGGGTCGCAGCCATAGCCGGACGGCACGATGGAGCGCGCACGGTAGCGGCCCTCGGCGTCGGTGACGATGCGCCGGCGCAGGTTGTACTCGGACTGGCTCTGGTCGAAGAACGAATAGGTGCCGCGGGTGTTGGCATGCCACAGGTCCACCGTGGCCCCGGCCAACGGCTGGCCATCGGGGCCGCGCACCTGGCCTTCGAGGTACATCACCGTGGCCACGCCCTCCTCGCTGCCATCGTCCATGCGCACCACGGCCTGGGCCAGCGGTGCACCAGCCACGTACAGCGGGCCTTCGATGGTGCGCGGGGTGCCGCCGGTCAGGCCCAGCTCGGCATCCTTGGCGTCCTGCAGCAGGTCGAGGAAGTGCTCGATGCCAAGCCCGGCCACCAGCAGCCCGGCTTCGCCGCGACCACCCAGGCGGTTGAGGTAGTCGACGGCGAGCCAGAACTCGTCCTCGCTGACCTCCAGGTCCTCGATCAGCCGCGCGGTGTCCTGCAACACGCGCTGGACGATGCGCTTGAGGCGCGGGCTGCCTTCGTCGTTGCCAAAGCCTGCGGCTTGTTCGAAGAATTTCTGCACATCAGGGGTGTGGGCGATCTTCACGGTCATGATCTGGTACCTCGAATTGTTCTTGTGGGGTTTTCAGCGGTCGTCGCTGTGGACCGACGAGGGATGGCGGCACAGGCCGGCGACCTCGATGTCCATGTAGGGGAACAGCGGCAGCTGCATCAGGGTGTCGTGCAGCGCCTCGACGCTGGGCACGTCGAACACGCTGTAGTTGGCGTAGTGCCCGGCGATGCGCCACAGGTGGCGCCAGGTACCGTCGCGCTGCAGGCGCTGGGCCAGCTGCTTTTCGTCGGCCTTGAGTTGCGCGGCCTTGGCCGGGTCCATGTCGACCGGCAGTTTTACGGTCATCTTTACGTGGAACAGCATGGTGTTCTCCTTACGTCAGTCGTTGCTTCTGTGGGAGCGGGCTTGCCCCGCGAACACGGGCGAAGCCCGTGCCATCTAGCGCGGTGCCTGCTTCGCGGGGCAAGCCCGCTCCCACAGGGATTAAGTGCTGCTTCAGCTACGGCGGGCGAAGCGCGCAAGCTGCGCCTCGTCCAGGGTCAAGCCCAGGCCGGGGGTGCTTGGGACGTGCAGTTGAAAGTCGCGGTACACCGGCGGCTGGTTGACGATCTCTTCGGTCAGCAGCAGCGGCCCGAACAACTCGGTGCCCCAGGTCAGCTGGCGAAGGGTCAGGAAGGCATGGGCCGAGGCCAGGGTGCCCACGCTGCCTTCGAGCATGGTCCCGCCATACAGGGCGATACCGGCCGCTTCGGCGATCTGCGCGGTGCGCAGCACGGCGCGCGGGCCGCCGTTCTTGGCGATTTTCAGGGCGAAGATGCTGGCCGCACCGTCGGCGGCCAGGCTGAAGGCGTCCTCGACACTTTCGATGGACTCGTCGGCCATGATCGGCGCCGGGCTGCGCTGGTTCAGGCGGACCTGCCCGCCACGGTTGATGCGCGAGATCGGCTGCTCGATCAGGTCGATGCCGTTGTCGCCCAGCACCTGGCAGGCGCGGATGGCCTGAGATTCGTCCCAGTACTGGTTGACGTCGACGCGTACGCTGGCGCGCTCGCCCAGCTCGCGCTTGATCGCCACCACGTGCTTGAGGTCGTGCTCCACAGGGTTGGCGCCGATCTTCAGCTTGAACACCCGGTGCCGGCGGATGTCCAGCATGTGCTCGGCCTCGGCGATATCGCGGGCGGTGTCGCCGCTGGCCAGGGTCCAGGCCACTTCCAGGCTGTCGCGCACGCGGCCACCGAGCAGCTCGCTGACCGGCAGGCCCAGGCGCTTGCCCTGGGCGTCGAGCAAGGCGCTTTCGATGCCGGACTTGGCGAAGGTGTTGCCCTTGGCCAGCTTGTCGAGCTTGAGCATGGCGGCGTTGATGTTGTCGGCGGCCATGCCGACCAGCGCCGGCGCCAGGTAGGCATCGATATTGGCCTTGATGCCTTCCGGGCTTTCGTAGCCGTAGGCCAGGCCACCGATGGTGGTGGCTTCGCCGATGCCCTCCACGCCGTCGCTGCAGCGCAGGCGCAGGATCACCAGGGTCTGCTGCTGCATGGTGTGCATGGCCAGCTTGTGCGGGCGGATGGTCGGCAGGTCGACGATGATCGCCTCCAGCCGGTCGATGGTCGGGCTTGTCATGCCAAGACTCCAGTTCAGTCAGTTAAAGGTCAGGCCGTCGCCGCCAGGGCCTGGCGCCGGCCACTGGCCAGGTGCACGGCCATGGCCAGCGCGGCGATCGCGCCGGGGATGGCGAAGGCGATGAAATTGAGTTGCAGCGGCAGGTTGATGCCCATCAGCGCGCCACCGAGCAGCGGGCCGACGATGGCACCGTTGCGCCCGATCCCGGAGGCCCAGCCCAGGCCGGTGGAGCGCACCGACAGGCCGTACAGTTGGGCGGCGCCGGCGTACAGCAGGATCTGCGTGCCGATGGTGGTGGCGCCGGCGATGAAGATCAGCAGGTACAGCACCGGCATCGGGCTGTTGACCCCCAGCAGGCTGATCGACAGCGCGGCGGCGATGAAGAACGCCACCTTGACCTTGACCAGGTTGTAGCGGTCGCCCAGCCAGCCACCGAGGATTGCCCCGGCCATGCCGCCGAAGTTCAGCACCAGCAGGAACGACAGGCTCGAGCCCAGGCTGTAGCCGGCGTTGGCCATGAGTTTCGGCAGCCACGAGCTCAGTGCGTAGACCATCAGCAGGCAGCAGAAGAACGCCAGCCACAGGGCCAGGGTGCGGATGGCCAGGCCGTTCTGGAACAGTTTGAGGACCGAGGTGAGCGTGCTGGCCTTATCGCGGGGCAAGTCGCATCGGCGCACCGCCGCTCCCACGCTGAGAGTGTCTTCGAGGGTGACGTCGCAATTCGGATCAACGCGTTTGAGCAACATGCGGGCTTCGTCCATGCGGCCCTGGCGCACCAGGAAGCCGATGGATTCGGGCAGGTAGTAGAGGATCACCGGCAGCAACAGCAGCGGCACGGCGGCGGCGAAGAACATCGATTCCCAGCCGAAACGCGGAAGCAGGAAGATACCGACCCCGGCCGAGAGCATGCCGCCCAGCGAGTAGCCGCTGAACATGATCGCCACCAGGGTGCTGCGCAGGCGCTTGGGCGCGTATTCGTTCATCAGCGCCACGGCGTTGGGCATCAGCCCGCCGCAGCCGAGCCCGGCGAAGAAGCGGTAGATGCCAAATTCGCTGGGGCTGCTGGCGAAGCCGTTGAGGATGGTGGCCCCGGAGAACAGCGCGAAACAGATGGCAATACCCTTCTTGCGCCCGATACGGTCGGCCAGGCTGCCGAACACCAAGGCGCCGAACATCATGCCGAACAGCGCGTAGCTGCCCAGGGCACCGGCCTGCAGCGGGGTCAGGCCCCACTCTTTCATGATGGTCGGCAGGACCACGCCGTAGATGAACAGGTCGTAGCCGTCGAAGATCAGCAGCAGGCCACACCAGGCCATGACCATCCAGTGGAAGGGGCTGAAGCGGGCGTTGTCGATGATCGGGTGCACGTCGAGTGTTCGCATGGCATCTGTCTCTTTTGTTTTTGTTGTGTGAAGAGAAAACCTTGCCGGGGCGGCCGTCAGCCGAGGTCGCCACCGCCCACCGGCAGGGTTACGCCGGTGATGTACGAGGCCTCGTCGGAGGCCAGGAAGAGGATGGCGCCGACCTGTTCGTCGAGGCTGCCGTAGCGCTTCATCAGGCTGCTTGCGACGGTCTGGTCGACGATCTGCTGGTACCAGCCTTTCTCCTGCGCGCTCTGCTCGGCCTGGTTGCGCGGGATACGCCGGGGCGGTGCCTCGGTGCCGCCGGGGGCGGTGGCGTTGACGCGGATGCCGCGCTCGGCGGTTTCGAAGGCCAGGCACGCGGTGAGCGCGTTGACGCCACCCTTGGCCGCGCCGTAGGGCACGCGGTTGACACCACGGGTGGCGATGGACGAGACGTTGACGATGGCGCCGCTGCCGCGTTCGAGCATGTAGGGCAAGGCGGCGTGGCAGCACCACAGGGTGGGGAACAGCGAGCGGCGCACTTCGGCCTCGATCTGCTGCACGTCGTAGTGTTCGAAGGGCTTGGCCCAGATGGTGCCGCCGACGTTGTTGATGAGGATGTCGAGGCGGCCGAAGGTTTCCACGGCGCGGGCCATGACCTTGGCGCAGTCGTCGTGTTGCTCGAGGTCGGCGGTGAGGGTCAGCATGCCCTCGCCGGCCAGCTCATGGACCAGCTCGGAGCGGTCCACCGCCACCACCTGCGCGCCTTCGGCCTTGAGCCGCCAGCACACGGCGCGGCCGATGCCTTGGGCGGCGCCGGTGACCAGGGCGACTTTGTTGTGGAATCGGTTGTTCATGCTCATTCTCCAAAGCGTCGGCGCCGTGGGAGCGGGCTTGCCCCGCGATTGCTATCGCGGGGCAAGCCCGCTCCCACGAGACCGAAATCCCTGTGTGAATAAAAAGAGGCCACCCTCACCCGCACGATGCGGGCAGCCCCGTAAAAGCCTCAGGCCGCTGCGGCGAACTTCTCGTAGTAGAAGTTGGCCGGAGTAATGCCCTGTTCGCGGATGTACTGGCTAACCGCCTCGACCATCGGCGGCGGGCCGCACAGGTACACATCCACATCGCCTTCGTTGAGGTGGCGCGGCTCGATGTGCTGGGTCACGTAACCCTTCTGCGGATACTGGCTGTCCGGGTTGGCCACGCAGGCGCTGTAGGTGAAGTTGGGGATGCGCGCGGCCAGGGCCTGCAGGCGGTCCAGCTCGACCAGGTCGAAGTCGTTGGTCACGCCGTAGATCAGGTGCAAGGGGTGCTCGCTGCCCTGCTCGGCGATCTTCTCCAGCATCGCGGTGAATGGCGCGAGGCCCGTACCGCCGGCCAGCAGCAGCAAGGGACGCTGGATCGGCCGCAGGTAGAAACTGCCCAGCGGGCCGGCCAGGCTCATGCTGTCGCCAGCCTTGGCCAGCTGGGTGAGGAAGCTGCTCATCAGCCCGCCCGGTACGTTGCGGATCAGGAAGCTGACTTCGCCGTCCCTGGGCAGCGAGCTGAACGAATAGGCGCGGCTCTGCTCGCTGCCCGGCACCTTGAGGTTGACGTACTGCCCGGGCAGGAACGCCAGGCGGCTCAGAGCCTCGCCCTTGATCGACAAGGCAATGGTGCTGGCCGACAGCTGGCGCACATCGCTGATGGCCGCCTCGAAGCTGGCCTGCTCGATCTTGCACAGCTGCGACGAGGCCGGGATGCGTACCACGCAGTCGCTTTCGGCGCGCATCTGGCAGGTGAGCACGTAGCCCTGGGCGATTTCCTCCTCGCTCAGGGCGTCCTCGATGAAGTTGTCGCCCAGGTCGTAACGGCCCGATTCGGCCTTGCATTTACAGGTGCCGCAGGCGCCGTCGCGGCAATCCAGCGGAATGTTGATGCCCTGACGGTAGGCGGCATCGGCCACGGTTTCAGTGCCGTCGGCCTCGATGAAACGGGTGACCCCGTCTTCGAAATTCAGTGCGATCTAGTAGCTCATGGTGCACCTCACGGGCGAGCCTGGCCGCGGCGCGCCGTGGGGCACACCGACAGGCTCTGCCGGGTGGATCAGATGTGGTAGATGTCGATGACCTGACGGACGTAGTCGTTCTTCAGCACCACCTTCTTGTGCCTGATCAGCGGCTGCTCGCCGCGCAGGTCGAGGGTGTAGAAGCTGGTGCCGAAGTAGCTGTCGGTGGTCTTGTAGCGAAAGCTCAGGGTGTGCCAGTTGAAGCGCACCTGGCAGCTGCCCTCGGCCTGCGCGACGATCTCGATGTTGCTGATGTTGTGCGAGGTGCGGGTGTCCGGCACGGTGGCGCTGGAGCGCTCGGTCTTGATGCGGAATACCCGGTCCTCGAGGCCGCCGCGATTGCCGTACCAGATCAGCGAGATCTCGCTCTGCGGGTCTTCGGTCAGGGTGTCGTCGTCATCCCAGGACGGCATCCAGAAGGTCGCATCGCTGCTGTACAGCTCCAGCCACTGGTCCCACTGGGCATCGTCCAGGTAGCGCGCTTCGCGGTAGAGGAAGTCGCGCACGGTGTCATGCAGGCTCATTGCACGGCCTCCACGGGGATCAGTTGCTGTTCGTCTTTCAACGCCTGGATCATGGTGTCCTGCCAGTACTTGTGTTGCAGCACGAACAAGCCTTCGTCCTCGGTGCGCACGCCCGACAGCAGCGGTTCGAGTTCGATCTCCTTGGCCGCCTCGTCGGCACCTTCGACCCAGTGCTGCGCGCCGCGGGACATGTCGTTCCAGCCGGTGCCGCCGCCGTAGCCGGTCTGGCAGGAGCGGAACTCTTCCAGGTCATCCGGGGTGGCCATGCCACTGACGTTGAAGAAGTCCTCGTACTGGCGGATGCGCTTGGCCCGGGCATCGGCGCTCTCGCCCTTGGGCGCGATGCAGTAGATGGTGATCTCGGTCTTGTTCACCGAAATCGGCCGGGCGATGCGGATCTGCGAGCTGAACTGATCCATCAGGTACACGTTCGGGTACAGGCACAGGTTGCGCGAGTTCTCGATCATCCAGTCGGCGCGGGCCTGGCCGAAATCGGCAGCCAGCTGGTCGCGGCGCTCGTAGGCCGGGCGATCCTCGGGGTTGGCCCAGCGGGTCCACAGCAGTAGGTGGCCGTGGTCGAAGCTGTAGAAACCACCGCCCTGCTTGGCCCAGGCGCCGGCGCTCATGGTCTTGATCTCGTCGCCCGCTTCGCGCTGCTTGCGCTGGTTCTGGGTGGCGGCGTAGTTCCAGTGCACGGAGCTGACGTGGTAGCCGTCGGCGCCGTTTTCGGCGGTGAGCTTCCAGTTGCCTTCGTAGATGTAGGAGCTGGCGCCGCGCAGCACTTCCAGGCCCTCGGGGGACTGGTCGACGATCATGTCGATGATCTTCGCCGACTCGCCCAGGTGCTCGACCAAGGGTTTCACGTCGGCGTTCAGGCTGCCGAACAGAAAGCCCCGGTACGACTCGAAACGCGCCACCTTGGTCAGGTCGTGGGAGCCGTCGCAGTTGAAGCTGTCGGGGTAGCCGGCGTTGCTCGGGTCCTTGACCTTGAGCAGCTTGCCGCTGTTGTTGAAGGTCCAGCCGTGGAACGGGCAGGTATAGCTGGACCGGTTGCCGCGCTTGTGCCGGCACAGCATGGCGCCGCGGTGGCTGCAGGCGTTGAGGAAGGCGTTGAGCACCCCGTCCTTGTTGCGCGCGATGAAGATCGGCTGGCGCCCCATGGTCAGGGTGAGGAAGTCGTTGTTTTCGGGGATCTGGCTTTCGTGGGCCAGGTAGATCCAGTTGCCCTCGAAGATGTGCTTCATCTCCAGGTCGAACAGGCGCGGGTCGGTGAACATTTCACGCTTGCAACGATAGACGCCCTTTTCCCGGTCATCTTCGAGCATGGCATTGAGGTAGTCGAATCCCAGGGACATGGCCAGGGCCTCCATTGTTATTGTTCAGGCCGGGTCAGGTTATGCCCTGGGTGGGGGCGCAGATATCCAGATCGTGCAGAGTGCTATCCGAATTGTGCAGGCAGGGTTTCGTGTCGTCTGTACTGGCCCTTTCGCGGGTAAACCCGCTCCCACAGGGATTGAGCCGATTGCAAGGCCGGCGCCGTCCTGTGGGAGCGTGTTTACCCGCGAAAAGGCTTGAAAGCGTGCACTGGACTCCAGATTGCGCAGAGTGTTATCCATCGGTGCGGGTGTTTTGGTTCTCCACATTGAGCGGCCATTTTTCAGTGGGCGACTTATTGGCGTCGGCTGGCAGCACGGACTTGATGGCACGCTCCAGGCCCACTGTTTTTTTGAACAACACCGTGAAATTTGGATTTCGCGAGCGAGTCGCATAATCCCGGGTCAGACTGACAGCCACCCCCTCGACAAAAACATGCTCTTTGAAAGACGCCACTCCAGCCTGACTGATGTTTTCGACTATCGTACCGGTACCCTCTCTGAGATAGGCCAGCCCTCCCTTATAGCTTTGCTGATACTGAAGTTGAGCCTCCTTATGCCTCTGCAACCGAGCGGAGAGAATCCGGTTCGCATTAGATTGGGTCATGTGGGGTGAGTCAAAATCGGCCATCTTCACGCTAATTAGCGTCACTGGGGGAGAAGGACTGGGCCTATTGCCAAATGGCACCTTGAACATATGCCCATCCGGATCAACCCTGTTGACGGGATCCCCCCCGCAATATCCATAGGCGTTGATCCCGCCGGCGCCGAACGGCGCTCAGGCTGTCAGGCGCCACGAACCGCATCAGTACCGGGGTGAATGCGCGGTATCCATCCCCCAGCAAGTAGTGCCCGGTGACGGTTTCCTTGCGCTGCCCATTAAAACGTAACAATGACTTGCAGGAGTCAGCGCCGACGTGCCCGTGGGCTGTATAGGCCATCACGCAGGGGGCATCGCGCCCCAGCAGCCGAAGCACCGAACCATGGTGATCGGCTGCGCCAAACTCGACGCGCCCCTCCCCATGCTGAGCCAGTGCCTGCCCGGCTGCGCGAAACAACGCCGAGTAGCCCGTTACGCCCTGCTTGACCAAGCAGAAGCCTTCCGGGGAATAGAAAAACAGCTGTTGGCCTGGCGCTGGCATGACAACCTCCTTCTCATCCGTATCCAGTAGAAAGGTGAGCCACGGCCGACAGGTCCGCAACTGGCAGAATTGTCAGGTGGACAGGCACAAGCGGCGGTCATTCTGTCCAGCCGTCTGGGAGGTATTGGGGCAGGTGACGGTCGGCGCTCCACCTCAAGAGCGCTGCAAACCTTTCGCCTGGCACCTGGCCGCCCTCACGCAGTAGCCAGCCAGGCCCTCCCAAGGCATACCACCAAACCCGTAAGACATTTCCGAACCTGCAACCAAATGCTTCAGCCCAGAAGGCTTGGGAACTATCCTAGGCGCCTGCCGGAAGTTGCTGCGTTGTCGGGGAAATCCCTCAGGGCTAACTTCACCCGGTCGCCACATTTGGTGACCGGGGTGTGAGAATCCCGAAGCTTCAAGAAATTCGGCCTCTCTTTCATGGCAGCCGTGTGCGGGCAGACTTCGGTCTGACCGGGTTTCTTGTGCCCCGGATTCTCACCCCGTTCACGGCTGCCACCCTTCGCTTTGTGAGAATTGCCTGGGGTGGTGCCTCCCTGAGCCAGCACAAGAGATACACCTATGAAAAAGATCGTCCCCGACCCACCCCGTTTCTTCCCTTACCTGTCCATCTCCCCCGACCTCACCCCCGAAGCCGCC
>NZ_VZZR01000006.1:0-74825 GCF_009650555.1 Pseudomonas sp. EMN2 | reverse complement strand
TGGATGCCGAACACCTTTACCGAACTCGCGGCGATCGCCAGCACTTGCGGCGCGCCCGGCAAGCCGTCATCTTTCCCTCGTCCAGCCAGGGCCCACCCCATGACAATCAACAATAAGCTCACCGAGCACCTCAACCGCGGCAGCGTCGGCTTCCCCACCGCGCTGGCCAGCACCGTCGGCCTGATCATGGCCAGCCCCGTGATCCTCACCGCCACCATGGGCTTCGGCATCGGCGGCAGCGCCTTCGCCGTGGCCATGGTGATTGCGGCCGTGATGATGCTCGCGCAGTCGACCACCTTCGCCGAAGCGGCAGCGATCCTGCCAACCACCGGCTCCGTATACGACTACATCAACTGCGGCCTGGGCCGTTTCTTCGCCATCACCGGCACTTTGTCGGCCTACCTGATCGTGCATGTGTTCGCCGGCACCGCCGAGACCATCCTTTCTGGGGTGATGGCACTGGTGAACTTCGAGCACCTCAACACCCTTGCCGAATCTGCCGGCGGCTCCTGGCTGCTGGGGGTGGGCTTCGTGCTCGCGTTCGGCGTGCTCAACGCGTTTGGCGTCAGTGCCTTCGGCCGCGCCGAGGTGGTGCTGACCTTCGGCATGTGGACCACGCTGATGGTGTTCGGCGTGCTCGGCTTGCTGGCCGCGCCGGCGGTGCAGCTGGAAGGGCCGTTCGGTGTCTCGATGGTCGGCACCGACCTGATGACCGTCCTCTCGCTGGTGGGCATGGCCATGTTCATGTTCGTCGGCTGCGAGTTCGTCACCCCGCTGGCCCCGGAACTGCGCCGTTCGGCCTGGGTAATGCCCAAGGCCATGGCCCTGGGCCTGTTCGGCGTGGCCAGCTGCATGTTCATCTACGGCGCGGCGATGAAGCGCCAGGTGGAGAACGTGCTGCTCGACGCCGCCAGCGGCGTGCACTTGCTGGACACGCCCATGGCCATCCCGCGCTTCGCCGAGCAGGTGATGGGCGATATCGGCCCGGTGTGGCTGGGCGTTGGCTTCCTGTTCGCCGGTGCGGCCACCATCAACACGCTGATGGCCGGTGTGCCGCGGATCCTTTACGGCATGGCCGTGGATGGGGCGTTGCCCAAGGTGTTCAGCTACCTGCACCCGCGCTTCAAGACGCCGCTGCTGTGCATCCTGGTGGTGGCGTTGATCCCGTGCCTGCACGCCTGGTACCTGGGCGGCAACACCGACAACATCCTGCACCTGGTGCTGGCGGCGGTGTGCGCCTGGAGCACGGCCTACCTGCTGGTGACGCTGTCGGTGGTGATCCTGCGCATTCGCCGGCCGGACCTGCCGCGCGCCTATCGCTCGCCGCTGTTCCCGCTGCCGCAGATCGTCTCCAGCATCGGCATCTTGCTGGGCATGTGGTTCATCACCCCGCCGGGCATGAACCCCGCCGATGTGTATGTGCCGTTTGCCGTGATGCTGGGCGCTACGGCGGCCTACGCGCTGTTCTGGACGCTTTGCGTGCAGAAGGTCAACCCGTTCAAGCCAGCGCGGGTCGAGGATGTGCTGGAGAAGGAATTCGGTGCCGAGCCCGGCCACTTCCACAACGAGCAGGTGCAGCATGTCGGCAAGCTGGCTTGAGCGCCTGACCGGCCCCTGCGCCCCGACCGGCTACCGGCCCGGGGCGACCCTGGCGCGACTGCAGCGCAACATCGGTTTGACGGATTTACAATCCGGAGGAGGCCCGCTCACCTTTACCTACCGGCAGGATGGCCCGGTGATTGAAGTGCGTGAGCGTACCGAAAGCCACCTGCTGATGCACCTGGTGATGTGCGAGTTCAGCCTGCGGTTGCCTGCCTCCGGACAGGGCACGGTGCAGATGGACATGCATCACAGCGGGGCATTGCGCCGTACCGGCCTGGCCTGTCGCCAGCGGGGCGGTGACAAGGCTTTGTTCGACCTGCTGCAGGCGCGTATCGCCGGCGACAGTGCCCTGCAGGTTGCACTGATGCCGCTGGACTTCAAGCGCCTGAGCATTGGCTGCGAGGGTGGCCAGTGGCAGGTCACCCTGGAGCATATGGGGGCCAGTGAAGTGGTCAACCGGGTGCCTGCGTTCCGCCGCTACATCCCGCTTAGCGCTGATCAGCGCGGGCATCTCTGGCAGGCCTTCGAGGCGCTGCAGCGTATCCTTAGCGAGTATTGAAAGCAGGGGCGCTGTGCGCCCCAGCATTCTAACCCCCTGCGCAAACCCTGAACCCCTTGGCATGGAACCTGCTCGCTACACCGGCGAACAGATGACAGTTGTGCGTCAATGGATAACATGTTAACAATTGACCCATAACAACAATGCCCGCGTGTGGAGGTTGCCATGCCCCAGCCCGTTTCCCACTGCAGCACCCAGCCCGAAATCGACGGCCTGGACCGTTGGACCGCCGCCATGCAACAAGTGTGTGGGCGTTTCCAGACCGAGCTGGCGTTCAACCGAGCGCTGTTCATCGGTGAAATCGCCACCTTCAATCGCGCAGGCCTGGCCCTGGCCAACCTGCGCACCAATGCCGGCAATATCCGCCGTTTCGGCGACAACCCCGACCGTGACGACGACCAGCACTGTTTCCTGGTCAGCCAGCGCATGGGCTATTCGCGGATCACCCAGGGCGGCGTGAGCCTGCAATTGTCACCCGGCGATCTGCTGTTGATGGACTCGGTCGGCCCGTGCGAGATCACGCCGTTCGGGCTGATCGAGCACGTCTCGCTGTCGCTGTCCCGCGAGCAGGTGCGCAAGCACGTGACCGGGCAGGGCGCCGCCTTCGGCAAGATCTCCTCGACCAACGCTTGCGGGCGCATGCTGCATTTGCTGATGGACCAGCTGTGCCGCGAAGAGGAAGACGCAGGCGGTGCGCAAGGCGATGCCCTGCAGTCGGCTTTCATTTCCCTGCTGGAGCCCGGTTTCGAGCGTGGCGAGCACAATGGCGTAGCGCCGGGCGGTGTGGGTGGCAGCAACCTGCGCGGTTATGTGCAGAAGGTCATCGACGAGTCGCTGGGGCAGCCTGGGCTGACGCCGGCCAACCTGGCCGAGCGCCTGAGCATTTCGGTGCGGCATCTGTACCGGGTGTTCGAGGAGGAGGGTGACAGTGTCTGCCGCTATATCCAGCGTTCACGGCTGAAGCGTAGTGCGGATGACTTGTCCAACCCATTCCTTAAGCGCGAGTCGATTACCTCGATCGCGTTCAAGTGGGGGTTCACCGATTCGGCGCATTTCAGCCGGGCGTTCAAGAAGCAGTTCGAGCAGTCGCCGAAGGACTTTCGGGCGATGGCCCTGATGGCCGGGCGTTAGGGCAAAAAGATCGCGGGGCAAGCCCGCTCCCACGCCAAACGTCGATATTGGCGTGGGAGCGGGCTTGCCCCGCGATGCGGTGGATCAGGCGACGGCGAGGTAATGCTTTACGAAAGTCTCGCTCAACACTTCCCACAACACCGGCGTGCCCTTGCTCACGAACCAGGCATCGCCTGCCTTGTAACGGGTCACCTGCCCGGTGGATTCATCGGTCAGCTGGATCTCCCCAGTCACGATCACGGCCTGTTCACTGAAGGGGTAGACCATGCGGAACTTGCCCTGGGTGGTACCGAAGTAAGCGCTGCTGACCGGGTCGGTCGGCGCGCCATGGGTCATCTTGCCGTAGCACTTGACCTCGCCTTCGAGGATGGTCGAGCCCAGATCGGCAACGGTGCCCCAGGCATCGAGTTCGGACAGTTGCACACCTTGGCGGACGGCGGTAAGGGTCATGGTGGTTCTCCTGGTCAGTTCAAAAAGGATCAACGGCGGCCGTTGAAGAAGCCCGACAGCTGATGCACGGTCTTGCCGGCGGTCAGCAGCAGCGGGCGAATGTGGTCCTTGCCGAGGATGCGCGCGTGCTTGACCGAGCTGATCAGCTCGTAGCGGCTGGAGCCTTCGCTCATGCCTTCGGCGAGGATCTTGCAAATGATGTGGCTGGGGGTGACGCCAAAGCCCGAATAGCCCTGCACGTAGAAGGCGTTGGGGCGGTTGCTCAGGGTGCCGAGCTGCGGGAACAGGTTGGCGCTGGTGGCCATCGGGCCGCCCCAGGCGAGGTCGATGCGCACGTCCTTGAGGTACGGGAAAATCTTCAGCATCAGGTTGCGGTTCCACGCCTTGAGGTCTTTCGGGATGTGCTCCACGAAAGGCGTGGCGGCGCCGAACAGCAGGCGGTTTTCGCGGGTGACGCGGTAGTAGTCGATCACCGGGCGGATATCGCTGTAGGCGCCGCGGATCGGGCTGATGCGCTGGATCAGCTCATCCGACAGCGGTTCGGTCATCAGCTGGAAGGCGTAGGTGTTGACGGTGCGGGCGTGCAGCTCGGGTTCGAGTTTGTTGAGGAAGCTGTCGCAGGCCCACAGCAGTTTGCTGGCCTTGACCGAGCCACGGCCGGTACGCACGGTGATGCGCTCGCCGTAGTGCACTTCCAGCGCCGGGCTGTGCTCGAAAATCCGCGCGCCATGGCCCACCAGGGCCTGGGCCTCGCCGAGCAGCAGGTTGAGCGAATGCACGTGGCCGCCGCCCATGTGCAGCAGGGCGCTGCTGTAGGCGTCGGAGCCGATGATCTGCTTGACTTCGGAGCCGCCGAGGAAGCGGATCTCGTCCTTGCCGTTGATCGCCTTGAAGTCTTTCTCCCAGGCGCGCAGGGTCTTTTCCTGGCGGGCGTTGAAGCCCATGTAGCCGTAGCCGTGGCAGAAATCGGCGTCGATGGCGTAGCGGGCGATGCGGTCCTTGATGATGCCGGCGCCCAGCTCGCTGATCTCGAAGATCTCGCGCAGGCCCTGTTCGCCGACGCTGCTCTTGATCTTTTCCAGATCGTGGCCGATGCCGGCCATGATCTGCCCGCCGTTGCGCCCGGTGCCGCCGAAGCCGAGGTAGCGGGCTTCGAGCACGACGACGTTGGTGATGCCTTTCTCGGCCAGTTCAAGGGCCGTGTTGATGCCCGAGAAACCGCCGCCGATCACCACCACATCGGCTTCGATGTCGGCTTCGAGGGTGGGGAAGCTGAGGTTGTATTTTTTGGTCGCGGTGTAATAGGTGGGCGTTTCGATGTTGATCATGGCGCAGCCTGGACAGTTGGAATTGTTAGGAAGCAGGGCTTGCACAAGCGCTGGCTGTGGCAGCTATTGGGCACCTAACGCGCGGTAGGTGTCTTGCCTGAGTGTGCCAGGGATTTGATTGTGTGTGACGGGGGGATGTGTATGGCGAAAGGGTTGCAGCGCTCGATCTGATAGGCACAGCACATCTATCGGCGAACGCTTTTGCACTGATGCCTGCTTAGCCTGGTTGGGCCCTATCGCGGGGCAAGCCCGCTCCCACGGGATCGCGTGGGAGCGGCGGTTCGCCGCTGCGACTTGCCCCGCGATTGCGATCGTCAGTAAACCCCGCCCTGGACAGGCGTGCTCACCACACCTTCCTTGAATACTCCCGCCAGCCGCTGCAACCCGCGCATCAATACGGTGGTATCCACCCCCACGGCAACAAACGCCGCCCCCAGCTCGATATAGCGCCGTGCCAATGCCTCGTCGGCACTGAGAATCCCCGCCGCCTTGCCGGCCCGGCCAATCCGCACGATGGCCTCTTCGATAGCCGCCTGCACTTCGGGGTGCCCCGGGTTGCCCCGGTGCCCCATGGCCGCGCTCAGGTCCGCCGGCCCGATGAACACCCCATCCACACCTTCAACGGCACAGATTTCGTCCAGGTTCGCCAACCCCTCGCGGTTTTCGATCTGCACCAGCAGGCATACCTGCTCGTCGGCCAGGTCCAGGTAACCGGGGATGCTGTTCCAGCGCGAAGCCCGGGCCAGCGCACTGCCCACACCGCGCACACCGTACGGCGGGTAGCGCACCGCACGCACCAGCTGGCGAGCCTGCTCGGCGCTTTCGACCATGGGCACCAGCAAGGTCTGGGCACCGATATCGAGCAACTGCTTGATCAGCGCAGTGTCGCCGACCACCGGCCGCACCACCGGCTGGCCGGGGTAAGGCGCCACGGCCTGCAACTGGCCGAGCAGGCTGCGCAGGTCGTTGGGCGCGTGTTCGCCGTCGAGCAGCAGCCAGTCGAAACCGGCGTTGGCCGCCAGCTCAGCGCAATACGGGTCGGCCAGGCCGAGCCACAGGCCGATCTGCGCCTGGCCGCTGCGCAGGCGTTGCTTGAAGGTGTTGATGGGCATGTCCATGGGCGGTCCTCAGACGAAACGGCAGGCAATCGAGCCGAGCTGGTCGTAGTCGACATGGAAGGTGTCACCGGGGCGGGCCGCTACCGGGCGGGTGAAGGAGCCACCGAGGATGATCTGCCCGGCCTCGAGGCCCACGTCATAGGCGGCCAGTTTGTTGGCCAGCCAGGCAACGCCCTTGGCCGGGTGGTTGAGCACGGCGGCAGACACCCCGGATTCTTCGATCACGCCGTTGCGGTAGAGCACCGCCGGCACCTTGCGCAGGTCGATGTCGCCGGGGCGCACGGCGCGCCCACCCATGACCACGCCGGCATTGGCGGCGTTGTCGGAGATGGTGTCGAACACCTTGCGGGTGGCGCCGCTGTGCGGGTCGACCTGCTGGATGCGCGCGTCGATGATTTCCAGTGCCGGGATCACCCACTCGGTGGCGTCGAGCACATCGAACAGGGTGACGTTGGGGCCCTTGAGCGGCTTGCCGAGGATGAATGCCAGCTCCACCTCGACCCGCGGCACGATGAAACGCTCGAAGGGGATGTCGCTGCCTTCGTCGAACAGCATGTCGTCGAGCAGCGCACCGAAATCCGGCTCGGTGATGTTCGAGGAAACCTGCATGGCCCGTGAAGTCAGGCCGATCTTGTGGCCGACCAGTTTGCGACCACTGGCGATTTTTTGCGCGACCCAGGCGCGCTGGATGGCGTAGGCGTCCTCGATGCTGATCGAAGGGTGCTCCAGGGAGAACTGTCCAACCTGTTCGCGGCTGCGTTCAGCCTGATCGAGGCGGGCGGCGGCTTGCTGGATGATGTGGGCGTCGAGCATTGAAAACCTCAGGAATTCCGGTTGAACAGGGGGTGCAGGCTGCTGTGCTTGGCGTCGTACACCTGGGCCTGGCTTTCGTCGATCTGCAGGGTCACGCCGACTGGACGTTGCGCCAGCAGCGGGTCGAGGTGGTGGCGCAGCACGGCCAGCAGGTTCTCGCCGACCTGCTGGTGCACCGTGGCGCTGCGCCCGCTGCCCATGCGCAGATTGGCGTAGACGAAGCCGTAGGCTCCCTGGCCGTCGGCGATCGCCGCGTGGGCGGCAGGGTAGGCCAGCACCCGGGTGCCGCCGGTGGGGAACACCTGGCGGGCGTTTTCGTCGCGTTGATCGAGCATGCAGTCGGCCAGGGCGCGGCACAGGCCGGGCATGTCGGCGTCGGCTTCGATGTCCGGGCTGTAGAGCAGGACCAGATGGGGCATGGCGCGCTCCTTACAGGCGGCTGGTGGAGGTGACGCCGGCCGGGTTGGAGGCCTGGGCGGCGGGGATGGTGCTGCCATCCTGCGGGGTGACCGGGAAGATCGCGTTGATCTGGCCGGTGCCGGACGAGCCGAAGTAGGGCGTTACCACTTCGGCCTTGCCGTCGTATTTCGACCAGCCCAGGGCACCGAGCAGCATGGCGGTGTCGTGCATGAAGCCTTCGCCGTGGCCCTTGACCGCGTACTCCGGCAGCATCGCGCAGAAGTCGGCCCAGTCGCCGTCCTGCCACATCTGCACCACGCGATGGTCGAGGGTTTCCAGGAACGGGCTCCACACCTTGGTGGCAAAGTCCGGGGCCTGGCCGTTCTGGGCGAAACGGTGGGACAGCGAGCCGCTGGCGAGGAAGGCCACGGTGCCGTCGTAGTGCTCCTCGACCGCCTTGCGCATGGCCCAGCCCAGGCGGGCGCTGTCGTTGAGGTAGTGCGAGGTGCACAGCGCCGAGACCGAGACCACCTTGAAGTGCTGGTCGGTGTTCATGTAGCGCATCGGCACCAGGGTGCCGTATTCCGGGGCGAGGGTGGTGGCGTCGTGGGCCATGGTTTCCACGCCCAGGCGGTTGCATTCCTCGGCCAGGATGCGCCCGAGTTCCGGGTTGCCGGGGAAGCCGTAGTTCATGTTGGCGATGAAGTGCGGCAGTTCGTTGCTGGTGTACAGGCCTTCGAAGTGCGGTGCGCAGTTGATGTGGTAGTTGGCGTTGACCAGCCAGTGGGTGTCGAACACCACCAGGGTGTCGACGCCCAGCGCGCGGCAGCGACGGCCGATTTCCAGATGGCCGTCGATGGCCGCTTGGCGAAAGCCCTGGCGCGGGCCGGGCAGTTCGGACAGGTACATCGAGGGTACATGGGTGATCTTGGCGGCGAGAGCGAGTTTGCCCATGGGAATCTCCTGTGATTGTTGTTGTGGCCGCATCGCGGGGCAAGCCCGCTCCCACGCGATCTCGTGGGAGCGGGCTCGCCCCGCGATGGCGTCAGACGCCCCAGCGCGGAATGTGGTGGCTGCCCATGGAAATACACACGTTCTTGATCTCGGCAAACACCTCGAAGCTGTACTGTCCCCCTTCGCGGCCAGTCCCGGAACCCTTCACCCCACCAAACGGCTGACGCAGGTCACGCACGTTCTGGCTGTTGATGAACACCATTCCGGCCTCGATACCCCGGGCCAGACGATGCGCCTTGCCGATGTCCTGGGTCCAGATGTACGAGGCCAGGCCGTATTCGGTGTCGTTGGCCAGCTGCAGCGCCTCGGCCTCGTCCTTGAACGGGATCAGGCACACCACCGGGCCGAAGATCTCTTCCTGGGCAATGCGCATGCGGTTGTTCACATCGGCGAACACCGTAGGCTGGATGAACTGCCCCTTGGCCAGGTGCGACGGCAGGCCCGCCGGGCGCTCCAGGCCACCGGCCACCAGGCGTGCGCCTTCCTCGATGCCGATGCGAATGTAGCCGGTGACCTTGTCGTAGTGCTGCTGGGTGATCATCGAGCCGACCTGGGTTTTCGGGTCGGTCGGGTCGCCGACGATCAGGCGCCGGGCACGGGCGGCGAACTCGCTGACGAAGCGCGGGTACACGCTCTCCTGGATGAAGATGCGACTGCCGGCGGTGCAGCGCTCGCCGTTGAGCGAAAAGATGGTGAACAGCGCGGCATCCAGGGCACGGTCCAGGTCGGCGTCTTCGAAGATCAGCACCGGCGACTTGCCGCCCAGCTCCATCGAGTACTTTTTAAGCCCCGCGGTCTGCATGATCTTCTTGCCGGTGGCGGTGCCGCCGGTGAAGGAGATGGCGCGCACGTCCGGGTGGCGCACCAGGGCATCGCCGGCGGTAGCGCCGTAGCCCTGGATCACGTTGAGCACACCGTTGGGGATACCGGCCTCGACCGCCAGGCGGCCCAGCTCGTTGGCGGTCAGCGGCGACAGCTCGCTCATCTTCAACACCGCCGTGTTGCCAAGCGCCAGGCATGGCGCGGTCTTCCAGGTGGCGGTCATGAACGGCACGTTCCACGGCGACACCAGCCCGCACACGCCCACCGGCTGGTACAGGGTGTAGTTGAGCATCTGGTCGTCGACCGGGTAGGTGTGGCCGTCCATGCGCGTGCACACTTCGGCGAAGAAGTCGAAGTTGTGCGAGGCGCGGGGGATCAGCACGTTGCGGGTCTGGTGGATCGGCAGACCGGTGTCGAGGGTTTCCAGCTCGGCCAGTTGCGGCACGTTCTGGTCGATCAGCTCGCCGAGGCGGCGCATCAGCCGGGCGCGCTCCTTGGCCGGGGTGTTGGCCCATTTCGGGAAGGCCTCTTTCGCCGCGGCCACGGCCTGGGCGACTTCCTCGGCGCCGCCGCTGGCCACTTCGCCGATGGCTTCACCGGTGGCTGGGTTGTAGTTGATGAAGGTGTCACGGCTCTCGACTTCGCGGCCGTTGATCCAGTGCTTGATCATGCTCATGCCTCTTGGGTTTTACGGGAGAAGAACTCGGCTTCGCTGACGATACGGTTGACCAGGCGGCCGACGCCTTGCACTTCCACCACCACTTCATCGCCTGGCACCACGTCGGCCAGACCTTCCGGCGTGCCGGTGGCGATCATGTCGCCGGGCTGCAGGGTCATGAAGCTGGAGAAGTATTCGATCAGGTAGGGGATGTCGAAGATCATGTCGGCGGTGGTGCCTTGCTGTTTCAGCTCGCCGTTGATCCAGGTGCGCAACGTCAGGTTCGACGGGTCCGGCACATCGGCGGCGTCGACGATCCACGGGCCGACCGGGGTGGTGGCGTCGCGGTTCTTCACCCGCAGGTTGGGCCGGTAGTAGTTCTCCAGGTAGTCGCGGATGGCGTAGTCGTTGCACACCGTGTAGCCGGCCAGGTAGGCGAGGGCGTCCTCGCGCTTGACGTTGCGCGCCGGCTTGCCGATCACCGCCACCAGCTCGCACTCGTAATGCATGTACTTGACGTTGTCCGGGCGCCAGGTGACCTGGTCGTGGCCGGTATAGGTGCCGGGCGACTTGATGAACGCCAGCGGCTCGGTGGGCGGCTTGAAGGCCAGCTCGGCGGCGTGGTCGGCGTAGTTCAGGCCCAGGGCGAACATGCTGCCGGTGGCCGGTGGCAACCAGGTCACCTGGTCTTGATGGACCAGGCGGCCATCGGCCAGGCGCAGGTGGTCATCTTCGACCGTGACGGCGTGAACCTGGCCGTCGAACTGGATACGGGCGTGCTTCATGGGGCGAGTCCTTGTTCGGCGACGATGGAGTTGGTCAGCTGGCCGAGGCCGTCGATCTCGACGGTCACGCGGTCACCGGGCAGCACATCGACGCGGCCTTCCGGGGTGCCGGTAATCAGTACATCGCCAGCATGCAGGGTCATGAACTCGCTGATTTCGGCAATCAACCGGGCCACGCTGCGCACGCAGTTGGCGGTGTTGTTGTGCTGGCGCAGTTCACCGTTGACCCACAGGCGGATGCCCAGCGCGTCGGGGTTGCCCACCTGCGCCGCCGGTACCAGCTCCGGCCCCAGCGGGCAGAAGCCGTCGCGGCACTTGGCCTTGACGGCCGGGCGGTAATAGCTGTCTTCGGGCAGGCTGAACTCGTTGACGATGGTGTAGCCGGCCACGTGCTCGAGGGCGTTTTCGACGGTTACCCGGCTGGCGTCCTTGCCGATTACCACCCCTAGCGCCGGGCCGGGCTGCAGGCGCTCGACTCCCGCAGGGTAGGTAACTGCCTGGGCATGGCCATTGCGGGTGTTGGGGGTCTTGATGAACAGCACCGGCTTGACCGGCGGCTGCTGGTACGGCGCTTCATGGAAGGACGCCAGGTGCTGCTGCAGCAGGCCCTGGTAGTTCAGGGCAACGCCGAACAGGCTGCCGGTGGCGACCTCGTGCAAGGCACGGCTCATGCTTTTCTCCTGCGGAAGGCGAAGCGCCCGGGGACGCTTCATTGCGTTTTTGTTAATGTGTTAACGTTATAATTAAGATGTTAACGATCGTCAAGGCATTCCCCGCTCGCCGGGCAGTGCTACGATGCATCGCCCGGCCTGTTCCACCGGTACGAGAACAACAATGAAAGAACGACAGCCGATCCCCAACATCAACATCGGTCAGGTCTACGACCAGCGCTACAGCGACAGCGAGGTGCACTACGACCGGCTTGGCAACCTGGCCGGCTTTTTTGGCCGCAACATGCCGGTGCACCGTCATGACCGCTTCTTCCAGGTGCACTACGTGAAAACTGGCAGCGTGCGGGTGTACCTCGACGAACAGCGCTACCACGAGGCAGGGCCGATGTTCTTCCTCACACCGCCGACCATCCCCCATGCCTTTGTCACCGAGGCCGACGCCGATGGCCATGTGCTGACCGTGCGCCAGCAGCTGGTGTGGCAGCTGCTGGAAGCCGAGCCCGGGCTGATCAGCGCGCCGCGCCTGCAACCTGCGTGTGTTGCCCTGGGGCATTTGCAGGGGCCGGCGCTGGAAGAGGCGCATCGGCTGGAGCAACTGTTCGACCTGCTCGGCAGCGAAGTCGGCCATGGCCAGGCGGGGCAGGGCACCGCCCTGCAGGACCTGGCGCGGCTGGTGATGATCAGCCTGCTGCGGCTGTGTGCCAACTCGCTGGAGGCGATGCCGGCGCGGCACGAGGACCTGCAGCTGTTCCACCGTTTCAATGAGCTGATCGAGCGCCATTACCTGGAGCATTGGGCGTTGCCGGCCTACGCCACGGCACTGGGCGTGACCGAGGCACGCCTGAATGACGTGTGCCGGCGCATCGCCGACCTGCCGTCCAAGCGCCTGGTGTTCGAGCGCCTGATGCAGGAGGCGCGGCGCTTGCTGTTGTATACGGGCGGTTCGGCCAACGAAATCTGCTACCAGTTGGGCTTCAAGGACCCGGCGTATTTCAGCCGGTTCTTCCAGCGCCATGCGCAGATGACGCCGGGGGAGTACCGCCAGCGGCAAGCGGCGTTGCGGTGATGGTTGCATCAAGTGACTAGCTCCAAGCCTTGAGCTTCAAGCCAATCGTGCAATGACCCGGTTGCAGCGAGAATGGGCGTTAGCCAGGAGCGCTGGTACTTTTCACAGGGGCTGGACAGGCCGGGTACAAATGTATTTCACTTCATTAATATCTTAATAAAACCAGCTGAGCCCGATGACCATCCCAAGACCCTCCCTGACATTGACCCTGCTGCAGGCCCGTGAAGCGACCATGGCGTTCTTCCGCCCGGCGCTCAATGCCCATGATTTGACTGAACAGCAATGGCGAGTGATCCGCATCCTGCGCCAGCAGGGCGAGCTGGAGAGCCACCAGTTGGCGGACCTGGCGTGCATTCTCAAGCCGAGCATGAGCGGCGTGCTCAAGCGCCTGGAGCGCGATGGGCTGGTGGGGCGGCGCAAGTCGCCGGAGGATCAGCGGCGGATCTTCATCAGCTTGACCGTGCGCGGGCAGCAGGCGTTCCTGGCGATGAGCGAGGAGATGGAGCGCAATTATCAGGAGATCCAGCGCCAGTTCGGGGCGGACAAGCTGGAGCAGTTGATGGGGTTGCTTAATGAGTTGAAGAAGATTCAGCCATGAGGTAGCGGGGCGGTGGGGGTATGGCTTGAGATTGAATGTAGGCCACCCAATCCCCCGACAGACGCCCCATCACCCCGCCAACCCCAACGAATCATCCAGAATCTTCAACAACGATGCCGCCCGCCGCGCATACACCGCCGGGTTCGCATACAGCAGCTCCACATGCAGGCTGTCGATGATCCCCAGATAAGCATCCCCATACAGCTCCAGCTTGTTGCCATCGCTGCGTGCCCAGGCATGCCGCTCGCGCAGGGCCTGGCAGAAGCCCAGGCGAATCTGCTCCAGATATTCCTCAAAACCGGTGGTCACGATCGAGCGTATCGGCGCCGGCGGCAGGAACGCGCTGCGCAGCACGAAGCGCAAATTGGCCGAGCCCGCGTAACGTTCTGCCAGGTGCAGCGGATGCCAGTGCCCCGGCGCCTCGCGGCCGGCGGCCTCATGGCCGAACCCGGCTGCGACATAGGCAGTCTCCTCGGCCAGGGCACGCTCGAAGGCACACACGAACAACGCATCCTTGTTGGCGAAGTGCGCATAAAGCGAGGCCTTGCGCATGCCCGCCTGGGCCGCGATTTCGTTCAGCGACGAGCCGTCGTAGCCATGCTCGGCAAAATGCTCGACGGCGTGGTCGCAAATGCGCGCGGCGGAAGGGGTCAGGGCTTTCAAGGTGGTCACTCCGGGTTGACGCTGCAGTTCGAGGCGCTGATTGTCTTTGCCAGGGCGGCGCGGGTCAAACCCAGGATGACCACGGCGGCTGCGGCCAACAACCAGGCCCAGGCCTGCGGGCCGAGGGTCGCCAGGTGCCCGGCAAGAGGTGTGGCGCTCGACGAGATCACCAGTTGCAGGGCACCGAGCAGCGCGGCGGTGGAGCCGACATCGCGGTGTTGCGAGGACATCGCCAGGGCCATCAGCGTGGCCTCGCAGATGCCCAGGCCGAACAGCGCCAGCACCACGCCGCCCAGCAGCACCGGCAAACCGCCGCCCACCACCGTCAGCAGTGCACCCGCACCCATGCACAGCGCGCCCCACCAAGCCACCCGGGCTACGCCGTGGCGCTTCACCCACAAGCCGGACCCGGCAGCACCCAGCAGAATGGCCACGCCACAGGCGCCGAACAGCATGCCGAACTGAGTGCTGGTGAGCCCGAAATACTGTTGGTACACGTAGGCAGAGCCAGCGATGTAGGCGAACAGGAAAAAGAACACCGCAGACAGCGCCAGCGCCGGGCGCAGGAAAGTACCGTCACGGGCGATGCGCGCATAAGTGCGCAGCACGCTACGGGGCGCCAGTCGCACGCGCTGCGTGACGGGCAAGGTTTCACCCAGCGCCAGGGCCGAGTTGAGCAGGGTCAACAGGCCGAGCCCAGCGAGTACCAGCATGATCGCCCGCCAGCCCCAGGCCGCATCCACCACGCCGCCCAGCGCCGGGGCGAGGATCGGTGCCAGGCCTTCGATGGTCATCAGCAGGGCGAAGATCTGTGCCGCCCGTACGCCGTCGGCAACGTCGCGCACCATGCTCATGATCACCACCAGGGTCAGCGCGCTGGCCAGGCCCTGGATCAGCCGGGCCAGCAGCAGCGTTTCCAGTGAGTTGGCCGCCGCCGCGGCCAGCGAGGTGAGCGTGAACACCAGCAACCCCACCAGCAACGGCCGACGCCGGCCCAGCGCATCCACCAACGGGCCGAACAGCAGCTGCCCGGCGCCCATGGCCAGCAGGAACACGGTCAGGGTCAGTTGCACCTGGGGATAGCCGGTGCCGAAGTCGCGAGCCATTTGTGGGAGGCTGGCCAGGTACATGTCGATGGCCGAAGGGCCGAGGGCGCCGATCAAGGCGAGGGAGGCGGCGAAGCGCAGGTTCGAGTGGGTGGGCATGACAGCAGAATCCATTGGACAAAAATAAACCTACCGACCGGTAGGTTGCGCAAAGGTTAAGCACATTCATGGGAGGGGTCAACAGGTGTGTCGCGGGTCTGTGGGAGCGGGCTTGCCCCGCGATTGGCCGAAACTGCTTGTGCACCAAATACACCGTCGTCGCTTGTTTAGCGCCACCGGTCCGATGAATCCGCAATAAACCGAATCCGCCGTTATCGCCGTACTCCCACACCATGTACGGCACGCAACCGTGCATCCCCAAGCCAAACGAGGTTGATGACCATGGCTAACAAAGACAATGACCGGATGGGCAAGGACAGCGACAAGATGGGCCACCAGGGTGGCAGCAAGAATCCAGGGAATTTCGCCAATGACCGCGACAAAGCCGCCGAAGCCGGGCGTAAAGGTGGGCAAAGCACCGGCGGGGATAACCGCCACAGCCCCGAGTCCGGGCGCAAAGGTGGCCGCTCGTAAGTAGGGCCGTGCAGTGCCAGGGCGACCTGGCACTGCCTTGCAATGTGACCAAGTTACTGGAACTGACGGCTGATAGGTTGTTTATCACCGTTTGCGGCTCGACCACGCTTTTCGAGCGTCGATGGCATCTGCGGCCGGCTGATGATTTCGGCTACTCGCTGGGCGGGCCCTGTCTCGGCCCGTTGCATGTTTGGAAGAGAAGCCTTGCGGGTGGCGCTTGCCTGCTCGACCTGGGGCCCGATTTGTCTGGCTCCTGTGGAGTAATTGCTCACTGGGGTAGATTGGTCCAAAAGTGTGTCAAAGTTCGATTCTGTATCGGAATAAACCACGTTGTTGATAGTCATCGTGGTAGTGCTGAGCGTCGTGATGGTGGAGGCAATAGCGGCGGATGCATCGGCCATGCTGCCCAGCTCCTTGAAAGATGTACTGATCACATCTTTGATCGCGATACCGCCTTTGACGGCCGAGGCTGCCCCACCCACGATCCCCGCGGCCATGTCCACATAGCCGAGAATCTTTGACGCTTTCGCGTCGGGATCATTCATCGCCAATATGGTGATGCTCGTTGCAAGCTTGACGGTGCTGGCCACGGCTGCAATCGCGCCCACTGCCCCGCTTACTGTCGATACCGATGTGATACCGGCAACCAGTCCAGCGCCAAGTCCAGCGCCAAGCGATGCCGTTACCCCTGCACCTGCAGCACCAGCGGTAAATGCCCCGGCGGCAACAGCCATGCCTATCGGTGCGAGGATCGGAATGACAGTCATCGCCAGCGCCAGAGCAGCCAACCCGATACCTAGCCACTTCATCCAACTGTGCCCGTCCGGGTCGAAACGATTGACCGGGTCACCACCACAATAGGTGTAGGGGTTAAGCCCGCCCCGCCCGAAGGGGCTGGCGCTATCGGGCGCGAGGAAAATCATCAGCACTGGGTCATAGGGCCGGTAACCTGCCGCGATATACCAGCCCGTCAGCGGCTCACGGCGCTCGCCTGCAAACCCGAACGGGTTGGCGGAGCTCTGCGATGGGCCTGCATCGGCCCCGTGGGCCGTGTAGTGGTACTGGCGCAACTCCTCATCGGCCTCCAGCCGCACACTGCCCTGGGCATCGCAGCCGAGCAGCGTGGCCCGGTGAACACCGGCGGCCAGCCGATCGACCGCGAACAGCTGGCCAGCTTCGCCGATCAGGCGCAATTGTTCTTCACCGCGCAGTTCGTGGGTGAGGGCTTTGGCGCTGTGGAAGCTGCGGGTGAGTTGGCCATCGACCCGGCGGTCGCACAAGTTGCCAGCTGGGTCATACCCGTAGGTGCAGGTCTGGCCCTGGTAGCTGACGCTGAGCAGGCGGTCTTGCCCATCCCAGGTCAGCACGCGGCCCAGGCTGTCACGCTCGAGGCGGCCGCGAGCGTCATAGGCCAGGTCGATCTGCCTGGGCCAGCTGGCATGGGTATGAGTGATACGGGTGACCTGGGTTGGGTCGCTGCTGTTTTGGTACTCGAAGGTCGCGGTATCGCTGCTGTTGTCGGCGAAGGTCGAGACCACGTCGATATAGCAATCCAGTGCATCCAGGCGCAATACCTGCTTGACCACCAGGTTACCGAAGGGATCCTTCGGCGCAACCGCGAGGTCGGCCTCGTAGGTGTTCAACCGGCCGTGGCGATCATAGGTGAAGCGCTCCTCGCCCTGCACCGAGCTGTCGTCCCAATGGCGGCTCTTGAGCTGGTCGAGGTCGGTGTAGGTCAGCGTCTGCACCTTGCGGCTGGACTCACCCTCAACCACGGCGTCATAAGTACGGGTATGCTCCCGGCCAAGGCCGTCATAGGTCAGGGTCTGGGTCAGGCGGGTACCGCTGACCGTGTCACGGGTGGTGTAAGTGTGCGGGCGGGAGAACGCGTCGTAGCCGATCTCGCTGGTGACGTTGCCGACTGTGATCCGTTGCAGACGGCCGGCGCTGTCGAACGCGCGCTGGTGGTCCACGCCGGCGGCGTCTTCGAAGCCCAGCTGCAGACCGCCGAGGCTATAGCGCCAGGTGGTGACATGCGCCTGGCCATCGACCGTCCAGGTGTCGGTCTGCGGCTTGCCGGCAGCGGTGAAGGTCATCTGCTGAACGCCCAGCGGGCCACTGGCCGAGATGGTGGTGCCCAGGGTGCGGTCATAGCTGAAGCCGTGGGCGCTTTCACCAGCAGGGAGAATCTGTTCGACCAGGTTCTCCAACGCTTTGAGGTAACGGAAATCCACACGCTTGCCGTCGGCGAGGATGTTGTGGGTGGGTTGCAGTTGGCCTGCGGCGTAGTGATGTTCAGTGATGCGGCCTCCGCATTGGATGCTCAGCGGGCGGCCGAGGCCGTCGAACTGCTGGCGACCCACGGTCACGGGTTGTGCATAGTTGTTCATCATGGGTTCTCCACGGTTTGCATGGCCACCGACGTGGGGTGCTCGCCGTTGCTGTGTGGGGCGTAGGTCCAGAGGGTCTTGCGGGACTGTGAATCGCCGGCTGCAAGGCGCTCGACGACACGAGAGAACGCGTCGTAAGTGGTGCGGGTGCTGCTACCCACGCCGATGGCGGGTACGACGCTCTGCTCGATGACACGGTCCAACCCATCGCGAAGCTGGTAGGTTGTGCGCACCAATCGTCGCTTGTCAGGGTCGCCGCCACCGTCGTCATAGTGTTCGGTCTTCAACGGGCTGCCGTTGAGGTTCTTGTGCACGATCTCCAGGCTGCCTGCCTTGCCCTGGGCGGATTGCCAACGTTGCTCGGTCTGGGCGATCGGGTCGTGCACGGTGTAGGTGGTCACACCATTGCCCGCAGTCACCTGTGCAACGTTGCCCCAGTGGTCGTAGCTGGTGGTGCTGGTCGGGCTGAACAGCGGCTGGCCGTCGGCTGCCCAGTCCGTTTCGTTGCGCGAGGTTTCACGCCCCAGGGCGTCATACTCGATGCGGCTCATGCAGCGAAAAGGTGCAGCCGGGTGATCGAGGTCTTCGAGCTCTACCCATACCGTGCGGCCGGCGCCGTCGAGCCAGGTGCGCTTGCGCTGGCCAGTGGCGTCCTGCTCTTCATGGCCCACGCTGGCCAAGAGCAGGCTGGAACCGTCGATACTCGGCACGCGTGGGGCATGTTGCATGACGAATGCGTCGCTGAGGTGGTAGGCAGAGGTGCGGGTCACTTCATATTCGGTACCGCTGGCGATGACACTGCTTACCACGCGCCCGAGCCTGTCGTAGGCGTGGTCGGTGTGCACTCCTGCAGCACTGGTCTCGCGCAGGGTCCGGCCGCTGACCAGGGAGCGGGCGGTGCTGGTGCGCATGTGCTGGGTTTGATCCGCCTCGTCACCTTCGATCACGGTGGTGGTCAGCAGTGTCGCCACGCCGTTTACGGGCTCGATGCTGTAGGTATGGCGGGTGGCGATCGGCCGCCCTGCCACAGTCTTGGTGGCGCTGGCCAGGCGGGCGTAGTGCGGGCCAACCGTATCGATGTACGAGTTGTCGGAAGTTTCGACCACGGTTCCGGCCGTTTCGTCCTCCAGTTGCTCGCGCTCGACCAGTTGCAGGGCGGGGTCGCCGGTGATCAGCGAAGGCAACGCGGCATAAGTGTAGCGGGTGACCATGACCGGCGCAGCACCGTGGGCCGGTGCGGGCGGTGTAACCCTGTGCAGTTTCAAGCGGCGCACCATGTCCAGGCCATCTTCAGGCGCGCTGCCGGGCTCGCCTTCGATCGGGTAATACTCCTTGAACTCCGTCACGCCATTGGCCTGGACCGACTCGAGTGGGTTGCCATAGTGGTCGAAGGTGGAGGTGGTGACCTCGCTGCGTTCCCGTTTGACGGTATCGCCCTGCCACTCGATAAATGTGGTGGTCACCTGGCGCGGCAACTGGCAGAACGCCGCCTGCTCTTCCCAGGATTTGCCGTAGTCGACGTGGTAGCTGGTGTCGACGCGGGTTTCATGGTCGCCGGAGCGGCGGCGCTCGAGGGTTTGCAGGTGGTAGCGATCCCAGTGACGCTGTACGGTCTGCTTGATCGAGCCGCTTGAGTTGGTCTGGGTTTCAGTGACGGAATATTCGTAGCGCTCACGCAGCTTGTAGAGGTTGTCGCGGCCCGATTCCCATTGGAAGCCCAGCTGGCTGCCAAAGCCGAGGTAGTTGTAGGCACCCATCCAGGCGTAGCTATACGACAGCGTGCCTGATGCCGCACTGTCGGTGTGCTCCCAGCGCAACACGCGTGGCAGGAAACTGATCGGCGCGCCGCTGGGCAGGCGATGCGAGTCCCCGGCGGTCTTGCTCCAGAACAACTTGTCGGTGGCGCCAAGCGGGCCGCCGACTTCCTTGGGGAACAGCAGCGACTGGCCGTTGCCGACATCTATAGCCTCATAGCTGAAGGCAAAAGGCATTTCGACTTCAGGCAGGTGCAACTTCGCCAGGCGGCTGTTCGCTTGTTCGAAGACGTAAACCGCTTCTTCGGCAGTACCCGGTGCGAGCAGCAACCTAGGTGAAGTGCCGCTGCGGTCGAGCCGGGCCAGCACGCATTGGTTGTCGTCGGTGATCTCCCTGAGGAAGTTGACACCGTTGGCCGAGCTCCACTGCAGGTGCAGCCGCCGGCCTGCATCGCTGCGCAGCTCATGCAGCACATAGGGGCCGCTGCCGTTGACCTGCTTGAGGACCTCGATACGGCCGTCTTTGTGAGTGATCCGATAACTGCCATCGTCAGTACGCACTACCCGCAGCGCATGCAGCTTGTAGTCGCGAAACGTCAGCTGGCCGTCCACGACGGCCTGAACTGCGTACTGTTCGCCCGTGCCAAGGCGCAGCGCCTGGGCGCCTTGTGCCAGTGACAGTTCGCTGACCAGCAGCGACCAGCCCAGGCCAAAGCCTTGGTTGCGATGCGAACCCAGGCTGCTGAACGCCAGGGTGAAGGGCAGGGAAGGGCCGCCAAGGTTATTGGCGATACCCAATTCGATGTTGAAGACCAGGTTGAACTGGCCCGTTCGTGGGTCGACCGCTGATTGCATGGCCGAGAGGAAGTTGCCGGCTTGTGTGTGAATGCCGCCCGTGTTGAAGGGCAGTTCAGGTGTTTGGGAGGTTTCAATGATGGGGTCTGACATTTCTTCTCTTCTGTGAAAAGGGTGTGAGCAATCGTTGCCGCTGGTGCGGTGCGTAATAGGTCAAGTCTTTATAAGGGGGTGTAGCGATTACGCCAGGGCATCTACAGCTAGTTGCCGAAGTTCAGGGTTTTGCTGCTCGTTGATGCTTATTTTATTTGGCTGATTAAATATATATGGTGCATATCCAGCAGGCTGTATGCGCAATGGGTTCTAATGTTGCAGCCATTTAGGTATCACTGCGATTGAACGATATTAGGTGCTGAGGCTTCGGCGATGTGGGAACTTTCTGGTACGCCCAGGAGATTAGTCGTAGGTATTGTAGGTGTGCCATTGGCATTTAATGAAATAACCGCGGCAAAACCAGGTGGGGAGGCACCATAAAGTGCGAACCTGCTCAGCAGGCAGGGCTTAAACTTCAAGATGTCAGGAACGACTGATGTGATGTTTACAGATTGGTCTGTAAAGTATGCGTCTTGAACGCCAATGTACGGGTACAAAGCATGGCCTATTACCCCATCTATGACACTCTCAAGTTGCATGTCCATGGTCTGTCTCCATTAGCTGATCAGCCAGAGACAGAGTAAAAGGTCCTACACGCGAAAACAGATGGTGAAGGTTCCTGGTGACCCGGCCTGACTGCCCGGTGCTGCAGGCACACAGGCTGCGGGTAGGCAAAAAAGTCCATGCATGGCACGTTCCCACGAGTCGATACGTCTGGGAGCGCTCCGCACATTACAACCGTCCCCCCTGCTGGCCAGCGAGGCCATGGAACTTTGCCCCTGCCTCACGCCTCCACCGCTAGCAGGACATCGCGCAGGATCAGCCACCCAGCAACCCGAACGACCGGGAGCCCCCTTATGGCCAGGCACATCATCCACTACACCGGCCCCATCAACTCGTCCACCTGCGGCAACCTGATCAACACTTGCTCGCGCGCCCTGCAGCAAGGCGCCGAGCTGCTGCAGCTGAACATCGCCACCATGGGCGGGGAGTGCAGTTATGGCTTCACCCTGTATAACTTCCTGCGCAGCCTGCCGGTGCCGGTGCACACCCACAATCTCGGCACGGTGGAGTCGATGGGCAACATCATCTTCCTTGCCGGTAGCCACCGTACTGCCTGTGCGCTGAGCAAGTTCCTGTTCCATCCCTTCCACTGGACCTTGCACGGCTCGGTGGACCATGCGCGCATGGCCGAGTACGCCATGAGCCTGGATTACGACCTGCGGTTGTATGAGCAGATTGTTGTCGAGCGGACCGCAGGGGGCAGCGAGGCGCTGGATGTGCCGCGCTACTTGATGGCTTACCCGCGGATTCTGGGGCCGGAGGAGGCGCTGCGTTGTGGGTTGATCCAGGCCATCGACGATTTGCCGATTGCGGCGGATAGCACGCAGTGGAGTGTGCATGCGTGATTGCATGTGGGCGGTAGAGTGCATGGCGACAGGTTTGTAGCGCCCCCAAGATCGAGCGCCGCCCGCGCGGCGCTCGATCTCAAAGGCGCGGAAAAAACACCGGCGAACACCTAGTGGTCTTCACCCCACCTCAACCCCTCGCTTCACCACCAACGTCAAAATGTCATAACTCGCCACCAGTTCCCCATCCTGATTGATCACCTCCACATCCCAAGCCACCACCCCTTGCGGTTGCCCCTGGGGGCTGGTCTTGCCCTGGTCTATCTTGCGCTTGCAGGTCAACCGCGCCTGGATGGTGTCGCCAATCCCCACCGGGGTAATAAAGCGCAGGGTATCCAGGCCATAGTTGGCCAGCACCGGCCCTTCACCCGGCGAAACGAACAGCCCGGCCGCCGCCGACAGCACGAAATAGCCATGGGCGATGCGCTTGCCGAACTGCGACTGTTTCGCCGCGATCTCGTCGAAGTGCATGTAGAAGTGATCGCCCGACAGGCAGCCGAAGTTCACAAGGTCGGCCTCGGTCACCGTGCGCCGGTGAGTAAGCAACGACTCACCGATGCGCAGGTCATCGAAGTGGCGACGGAACGGGTGTACCTCGGTTTCGATTACCTCGGCGCCACGCACGTATTCGCCGGTCACCGCCATCAGCATGCTCGGTGAACCCTGCACCGCGGCGCGTTGCAGGTAGTGCTTGACCGCGCGCAGGCCGCCGAGCTCTTCACCGCCGCCAGCGCGGCCTGGGCCGCCATGCTTGAGTTGTGGCAGCGGCGAACCGTGGCCGGTGGATTCCTTGGCCGCTTCACTGTCGAGCACCAGCAGGCGCCCGTGCCAGGCAGCAGCGGCCGGGATGGCCTTGGCTGCCACCGTGCGATCGGCGGTGACCAGGGTCGCCACCAGGCTGCCCTTGCCACGAGCCGCCAGGGCTAGGGCTTCGTCGAGGTCGTCGTAGGCCATCAGCGTGCTGACCGGGCCGAACGCTTCGATATCGTGGGCGCCGCCCTCGGCGTGCGGGTCGCGGGCCAGCAGCAGGGTCGGGGCGAAGAACGCGCCTTCAGCCACGCCGTCACCGACCGGGCTGAAGCCATCGCTGGCGCCCAGCAGCTGGTCGCAACTGTCCAGCAGCATGCGTACGCGTTCACCGACATCGCGCTGCTGCTCGTGGGAAGCCAGGGCGCCCATGCGCACGCCCTCGACCGACGGATCACCGACCACCACTTTGCGCAGCCGTTCGCGCAGGCGAGTGGCTACGGCGTCGATGTGCCTGGCCGGGACGATGGCACGGCGGATCGCCGTGCATTTCTGCCCAGCTTTGGTGGTCATCTCCCGCGCCACTTCCTTGATGTACAGCTCGAACTCTTCGCTGTCGGGGTTCACGTCCGGGCCGAGGATGGCGCAGTTGAGCGAGTCGGCTTCGGCGTTGAACGGCACCGAATTGCGCACCAGGTTCGGCGTGACGCGCAGCTTGGCGGCGGTGTCGGCGGAGCCGGTGAAGGTCACCAGGTCCTGGCCCTGCAGGCGCTCGAGCAGGTCGCCGGTGCTGCCGATCACCAGTTGCAGGCTGCCGGCCGGCAGCAGGCCCGATTCATTCATCAGGCGCACCACGGCTTCGGTCAGATAGCTGGTGGAGGTGGCCGGCTTGACGATACACGGCATGCCAGCGAGGAAGGTCGGGGCGAACTTCTCCAGCATCCCCCAGATCGGGAAGTTGAAGGCGTTGATGTGCACGGCCACGCCGGTGCGCGGCACCAGGATATGGCTGCCGGCGAAGTGGCCTTGCTTGCCCAGCGGAATCGCCGGGCCCTCATGCACCAGATTGCCCGACGGCAGCTCGCGGCGGCCCATGCTCGAATAGGCGAACAGCGTGGCGTTGCCGCCTTCGATGTCGATCCAGCTGTCGGCGCGGGTGGCGCCTGAGTGGTGGGACAGGGCGTAGAGCTGTTCCTTGCGTTCGGCCAGGTACAGCGCCAGGGCTTTGAGGCGCGCGGCGCGTTGCTGGAAGTCCATGGCCAGCAGTTGCTTGAGGCCCTGGACACGGGCGAAATCGACCGCTTCGGCGAAGTCCGGGCGTTCTTCGTGGCTGTAGGCCAGGACGTGGCCGTCGAGGGCGCTGCGCAGGGCCTGGGCGCCGTGCTGGCCGATCCAGCGGCCGGCGATGAAGCTTTGCAGGGTAGGGGCGGCGGACATGCTGTTCTCCATGCTGTTCTGATAGACAGGCGGCGCGCTTACCAGAGCGCCAGGGTGTAGCCGATGATCAGGCGGTTTTCGTCCACGGCATTGGTCAGGCCATTGCCGGAACGGAAGGTCACGTTGCGCCAGCGCAGGCTGACGTCCTTGAACGGGCCGCTCTGGATGACGTAGGTGATGTCGGTGTCGCGTTCACGCTCGCGGCCATTGTTGAGGGTGGCGGTCTCGGCATGGCGGCCGTCGGTGTAGCGGGTCATGAAGCTCAGCCCGGGGATGCCCATGGCCACGAAGTCGTAGTCGTAGCGCAGCTGCCAGGAGTCGAGCCCGGCACGGGTGAAGGTGTTGTAGGTGACCAGGTTGACGGTGTACGGGTCGCCGCCGTTGAGGAACGGGAAGGCACTGTCGCCGGACATCTGCTGCCAGGTTGCGGTGAATTTGTGGGCTTTCACGCCGAGGGTGAACATGGCGTTGAAGTTGCGGTTGTCGATGCGCCCGGCGCGCTCGGCGCCATCGCCGCGGCTGTCGAAGTAGCGCAGGTCGCTGCGCAGGCTTACGCCCTCGGCCAGCGGTTGGGTGTGCAGCAGGCCGACGTACTGCTGGCGGTAGATCTCTTCGAGTTTGGCGTAGTAGTAGCTGACACTGGTCTGCGGGGTGAAGGCGTAGCTGCCGCCACCGAAGTCGAAGTGATCGCTGGTGGCGGCGCCATAGCCGATATCGTCGCGCCCGGAGGAATCACGCAGGTTGGCCTTGGTCAGGCGCCCGCCATTGAAGGTCAGGCCGTCGAGCTCCTGGCTGGTCAGCAGGCCGCCCTGGAAGGTCGAGGCCAGCAGGCGGGTGTCGTTGTACACCACCACCGGCAGGATCGGCTGCAGGGTGCCCAGACGCAGTGTGCTCTTGGACACCCGAAGCTTGCCGGTCAGGCCCAGTTCGCTGTAGTCCTCCACCGGCTCCTTGCTGTTGGGGCCGAACGGCAGCAGGCCGGTGCCGCGCCGGTCACGGCTGGAGTCAAGCTTGATGCCAAGCTGGCCCATGGCGTCCACCCCGACGCCGACCGGGCCATCGGTAAAGCCCGATTCGAAGCGCGCGGTGAAACCCTGGCCCCATTCCTCGGCCTTGTTCTGCGGTGCGTTGTCCTGGCGGAAGTCGCGGTTGATGTAGTGGTTGCGCAGCTCGACGCGCGCGTGGCTGTCGCCGATGAAGTCCGCCAGGGCCGGCAAGGGCAGGGCGAGGGTGGCCAACCAGGCGGCCGAGGTGAGGCGTGTGCGGTTCATTGTTGTTGTCCCCGTCGTTCTTATTGTTCTTGTGATCAGTGCTTGCTGGCGCCGGCGGCGCCGATACCGGTCATGGAGCGGATGAACTGCGCCAGGTAGCGGCCACGTTCGTCCTGGGCGCGCTGCGAGCTGTCGGTGACCGAGAAGGCCCAGGCGCCGAGGAACGCCAGCGACATGGAGAACAGCGCCGGGTTGCTGTAGGGGAACAGTGCGTGCTCGTTGTGCAGTACGTTGACCCATACCGCCGGGCCCAGCACCACCAGCACGATCGCCGAGACCAGCCCGGCCAGGCTGCCGCCCACCGCACCGCGGGTGGTCAGGCCTTTCCAGAACATCGACAGCAGCAGCACCGGGAAATTGACCGAGGCGGCCACCGCCAGGACCAGGCCGGAGAGGAAGGCGATATTCTGCGATTCGAACATCAGGCCCAGCAGCACCGCGAACAGACCGATCACCAGGGTGGCGATGCGCGACACGCGCATTTCCTGCTGCTCGCTGGCCTGGCCTTTGCGCATGACGCAGGCATACAGGTCGTGGGACACGGCCGAGGCACCGGACAACGCAAGGCCGGCAACCACGGCCAGGATGGTGGCGAAGGCCACAGCCGAGATGAAGCCGAGGAACAGGTTGCCGCCCACCGCCTGCGCCAGGTGCACCGCGACCATGTTGCCGCCGCCGATGATCGCGCCCGCGGCATCGCGGTAGGACGGTTCGGTGCCGACCATGACGATGGCACCGAAGCCGATGACGATCAGCAGCAGGTAGAAGTAACCGATGAAACCGGTGGCGTAGAACACGCTCTTGCGCGCTTCCTTGGCGTCGCTGACGGTGAAGAAGCGCATCAGGATATGCGGCAGCCCGGCAGTGCCGAACATCATCCCCAAGCCCAGTGAAATCGCATCTACCGGATTGGACAACAACGCCCCCGGCGCCATGATCGCCTGGCCCTTGGCATGCACGGCCACGGCGCTGGCGAACATCGCCTCGGTGCTGAAACCGAAGTGCTTGAGCACCATGAAGGCCATGAAGCTGGTGCCCGACAGCAGCATCACCGCCTTGATGATCTGCACCCAGGTGGTGGCGAGCATGCCGCCGAAGGTCACGTACAGCACCATCAGCACGCCCACCAGCATCACCGCATACAGGTAGCTGATGCCGAATAGCAGTTCGATCAGCTTGCCGGCGCCGACCATCTGCGCCACCAGGTACAGCAGCGCCACGGTCAGGGTGCCGAACGCCGAGGTGATGCGCACCGGGCCCTGGGCCAGGCGGTAGGAGACCACATCGGCGAAGGTGTACTTGCCCAGGTTGCGCAGGCGCTCGGCGATCAGGAACAGGATGATCGGCCAGCCGGCCAGTACGCCCAGGGCGTAGAGCAGGCCGTCGTAGCCGTTCATGAACATCATCGCCGAGATGCCCAGGAAGGACGCGGCGCTGATCATGTCGCCGGCGATCGCCAGGCCGTTCTGCATGCCGGTGAGGCCACCGCCGGCGGTATAGAAGTCACTGGCCGAGCGGGTGCGCAGCGCCGCCCAGCGGGTGACCAGCAGGGTGAAGCAGACGAACACCAGGAACATCGAGATGGCGGTCCAGTTCATCGTGCGCACTCCTGCTTGACCTTGTCGTTGAGCGGGTCGAGCACGGTGTTGGCGCGATGGGTGTAGATCCCGGTGAGGGCGAAGGACAGCAGCACCATCAGCACCCCGACCAGCATGCCGACACTGGTGACCCCGCCGCTGAGGGACTGGCCGAGCACGCCGGGGGCGAAGGCCACCAGGAGGACGAAGCCGTAGTAGGCGGCCAGCATGGTCAAGGTGAGGGTGCCGTTGAGGCGGCGCTTGCGCTTGATCAACTGCTGGAAGTCGGGGTGGTTGTTGATGCTCTCGAGGTGTTCGGGGGTCATGGCTGGCGTTCTCTCTGGCTGTTGTAATTGTTTTTTCAGGTCACGCGGGGGTAGCTTTTGGATATCGCGGGGCAAGCCCGCTCCCACGTCAGCTACCTGCGTGGGAGCGGGCTTGCCCCGCGATCGGGTTCAAAGCTGATCGAAGTCGAGCACCACCTTGTCGCTCAGGGGGTAGGTCTGGCACGACAGCACGTAGCCGGCGGCCACTTCGTAGTCTTCCAGGGCATGGTTGCTGTCCATCTCCACCTCGCCCTCGATCACCTTGCACTTGCAGGTCGAGCACACCCCGGCCTTGCACGAGTACGGCAGCTCGGCGCCGATGGCGTTGCCGGCATCGAGCACGCTGCGGGTGTTGCGCGGCAAGTCGAAGGCCAGGGCGCGGCCATCGCTGATCACCGTCACCTGGCTGACCGCCGAATCCAGCTCGCGCGCCGCCTCGCGGGCTTCGCGACGGGCTTCGCTGCCGGCGGCGGCGAACAGTTCGTAGTGGATGCGCGCGTTGTCCATGCCGTTGGCCCGCAGGCTGTCGCGCACGGTCTCGGTCATGGCCTGGGGGCCACAGATGAACGCGGCGTCGAGCTGCTTCACATCCAGCCAACGGGAGAACAGCTGGCCGCACTTGTCGGCGTCGATGCGGCCGTTGTACAGGTCGACGTCCTGTTGCTCGCGGCTGAACACGAAGATCAGGTTGAGGCGGTCCAGGTACTGGTTCTTCAGGTCTTCCAGG
Organism: Pseudomonas sp. EMN2; assembly: GCF_009650555.1. Taxonomy (NCBI): domain Bacteria; kingdom Pseudomonadati; phylum Pseudomonadota; class Gammaproteobacteria; order Pseudomonadales; family Pseudomonadaceae; genus Pseudomonas; species Pseudomonas sp. EMN2. The sequence goes on along the minus strand of NZ_VZZR01000006.1, from coordinate 46,883 downwards.
CGATCGCGGAACAGCGCGCTGTTGCTGGCGCGGTTGCCGTACAGCAGGGTGAAGCGGCTGTGGGGTTCGGTGGCCAGCGTGGTCGCGACCAGGGACAGGATCGGCGTGATGCCACTGCCGGCAGCCACGCCCAGGTAGTTGCCCTGGCGCGCCGGGTCCAGCGATACGAAGAAGTTACCCGACGGCGGCATTACCTCCAGTTGCTGGCCGGCCTTGAGCACTTCATTGGCAAAGGCCGAGAAGCGCCCGCCGGGCACGCGCTTGACCGCCACGCGCAGCTCGCCATCCTGCACGGCGCTGCAGATCGAATAGGAGCGGCGCACTTCCTCGTCATCGAGCTGGGTGCGCATGACCAGGTACTGGCCCTGGGTGAAGCGGAATTGTTCCTGCAGATGCGCGGGCACGTCGAAGGCGATGGACACCGCGTCGCGGGTTTCCTGGCGCACTTGCTTGATGGTCAGGCTGTGAAACGGGCTCATGGCGTTCTCCACGGCTCAAAGGCATTTGAAATAGTCGAACGGCTCCAGGCACGCGCGGCAGCGGTACAGCGCCTTGCAGGCCGTGGAGCCGAACTGGCTGAGCAGTTCGGTATGGGCGCTGCCGCACTGCGGGCAGCACACGCTGGGCGTGCTGCCGCGCAGGCTGGCGCTACCCGCGGGTGGGGCGATGCCATAGGCGCGCAGGCGCTCACGGCCTTGCGCACTGATCCAGTCGGTGCTCCAGGCCGGCATCAGTCGGCGCTCCAGCGCGGGTTCGGCGAAGCCGGCCTGCTCCAGGGCCTGACGGATGTCGCCCTCGATCACCTCGGTGGCCGGGCAGCCGGAGTAGGTCGGGGTGACCACCAGGTGCAGGTGGCCGGCGCGCCAGTCGAGGTCGCGCACTATCCCCAGGTCTACCACGCTGACCACCGGCACTTCCGGGTCCATCACTTCGGCCAGCACCGCCCAGGCATGGGCCAGGTCGCCGTGCTGCTGGGCCCGGGCGCCGCGGTCGCCGGCGATCAGCTCACCAGGTTGCATCGGGGTAGGCTCGCGGCAGGAATTGCATCTCGGCCAGCAGCAGGCCGAGGTGTTCGGTGTGCAGGCCCTTGCGCCCGTCCAGGTAGAAGTGGCTGGCGGCCTTGGGCAGGGGCAGGTCGACCGAGGCGAAGATGGCGGTGACGGTGTTCAGCCAGTGTTGGGCGATCTGCGCTGGGTCGGCGGCGATACCGGCCTGGGCCAGTTGCACTTCGCCGTCGTTGGCGACGCTCAATTCGACCGTGAAGCGCCACAGCGCCGGGATGGCTTCGAGCATGCGCCGACGGCTTTCTTCAGTGCCGCCACCCAGGCGCTGCACCCATTCGCCGGAGCGGCGCAGGTGATAGGTGACTTCTTTCAGGGCCTTGGCGGCGATGCCGGCGATGCGTTCATCGCTGGAGGCCGTCAGCGCTTCAAGCGTGGCGTGGTGCCAGGCGTCGTAAAGGAACTGCTTGAGCATGGTCACGGCGTAGTCGCCGTTGGGTTGCTCGACCAGCAGCAGGTTGCGGTAGGCGCGTTCATCGCGGCGGAACGCCAGCGCGTCGGCGTCGCGGCCGTCGTCCTGCAGTTCGGCGGCGTAGTCCAGCCAGTTGCGGGCCTGGCCCACCAGGTCGAGGCCGACGTTCATCAGCGCCAGTTCTTCTTCCAGCGCCGGGGCCTTGCCGCACCACTCGCACAGGCGCTGGCCCTGGACCAGGGCGCTATCGCCGAGCAGCAGCAGGTATTGGATAAGTGCTTGCTTGTGCATGGCGGGCCTCACATGTGTCCGACTTCGGCGGGCAGCTCATAGAAGCTGGCGTGGCGGTAGACCTTGTCGTCCGCCGGGGCGAACAGCGGGTCTTTCTCGTCGGGCGAGGAGGCGGTGATCAACGCCGAGGGCACTACCCACAGGCTCACGCCCTCGCTGCGGCGGGTGTACAGCTCGCGGGCGTTCTCGATGGCCATGGCGGCGTCGGCGGCATGCACGCTGCCGACATGCTTGTGGTTGAGGCCGTGCTTGCTGCGCACGAATACTTCGTAGAGGGTCCAGTCAGACATGCTCGATCTCCGCATCGATGGCCGCTTCAGGCGGCGTTCTTGTTCTGTTGTTTGCGTGCGTAGGCCACGGCGGCCTCGCGTACCCAGGCGCCGTCTTCGATGGCCTTGCGGCGGGTGGCGACGCGTTCCTGGTTGCACGGGCCGTTGCCCTTGATCACTTCGTAGAACTCGTCCCACTGGATGTCGCCGAAGTCGTAGTGACCGCGCTCGGCGTTCCACTTGAGCTCAGGGTCGGGGGCGGTGCAGCCGAGCAGCTCCAGCTGCGGCACGGTCTGGTCGATGAAGCGCTGGCGCAGTTCGTCGTTGGTCTGGCGCTTGATCTTCCAGGCCATCGACTGGGCGCTGTTGGGCGAGTGTTCGTCGCTGGGGCCGAACATCATCAGTGCTGGCCACCACAGGCGGTTGATGGCGTCCTGGACCATGTCCTTCTGGGCCTGGGTGCCGTGGCGCATCATGGTCAGCAGCAGCTCGTAGCCCTGGCGCTGGTGGAAGCTCTCTTCCTTGCAGATGCGCACCATGGCGCGTGAGTAGGGGCCGTAGGAGGTGCGCTGCAGCACCACCTGGTTGACGATCGCGGCGCCATCCACCAGCCAGCCCACTGCGCCCATGTCGGCCCAGCTGAGGGTGGGGTAGTTGAAGATGCTCGAGTACTTGGCCTTGCCGCTGTGCAGCTTGGCGATTTCTTCGTCGCGGTCGGCACCGAGGGTTTCCATGGCGCTGTACAGGTACAGGCCGTGGCCGGCTTCGTCCTGGATCTTGGCCATCAGTTGCAGCTTGCGCTTGAGGCTGGGAGCACGGGTGACCCAGTTGCCCTCGGGCAGCATGCCGACGATCTCTGAGTGGGCGTGCTGGGAGATCTGGCGGATGAGGGTCTGGCGGTAGGCGTCGGGCATCCAGTTCTTGGCTTCGATCTTGATCTCGGCGTCGATCTTTTCCTGGAAGGCGCGCTCTTCGGGCGACATCTCTTCCAGCGACTTGAGGCGTTTGACGCCGGTTTCTACGAGCTGTGCGTACATGTTCGGGCTCCCGGTGGTGGGCGGCTTGGGGCGTGGGGTATTTATAAGCGATACAAAACACAACATCAAACAGTATTTGATGTATCAAATAAAATTTGTGTATCGCATTGAGGCCCGATCGCGGGGCAAGCCCGCTCCCACGCCACTGTCTCAGCGTGGGAGCGGGCTTGCCCCGCGATGGCGTTGTCATGGGCGAAAAAAAGCCCCGGACCATGCCGGGGCTCGATGGACAGCTGCCGGATCAGCCGGCCAAGCGCTTGTCATAAACGTGGCAAGCCTTGCCTTCGGAACGCTTCAGCGCCCCGCACGGCTGCAGGTGCACTTGCGTGCTGATGCCGATATAGGTCTTGATCTGCTTCGCCAGCTCACCCACCACCTGCTTGCGCTGGCCTTCATCCAGGTACTGGCTGTCAGCACGCAATTCCACGTGCACCTCGACGCTGTCGAGGTTGCCATTGCGATACAGATGGATCTCATACATCTCTGAAAGCTGTTTGATTTTTAGGACCTGTTCTTCGATCTGCGTGGGGAACACGTTCACCCCGCGGATGATCAGCATGTCGTCGCTGCGCCCGGTGATCTTGCCGATGCGCCGCATCGGCCGGGCGGTGCCGGGCAGCAGGCGGGTGAGGTCGCGGGTGCGGTAGCGCACCATGGGCAACGCCTCCTTGCTCAGCGAGGTGAACACCAATTCGCCGAGCTGGCCGTCCGGCAGTACGGCGCCGGTCACCGGGTCGATGATCTCGGGGTAGAAGTGGTCTTCCCAGATGGTCGGGCCGTCCTTGGTCTCGATGCACTCCATGGCTACGCCAGGGCCCATGATTTCCGACAGGCCATAGATGTCCAGGGCGTTGATGCCCAGGCGCTGCTCGATGGAGCGGCGCAGCTCGTCGGTCCAGGGCTCGGCACCGAAGATGCCCAGGCGCAGCTTGAGGTCGTCGGGGGCAATGCCTTGGCGCTCGATCTCGTCGGCCAGGTTGAGCATGTACGACGGCGTGACCATGATGATGTCGGGCTGGAAGTCGCGGATCAGCTGCACCTGCTTTTCGGTCTGGCCGCCGGACATGGGGATCACCGTGCAGCCCAGACGCTCGGCGCCGTAGTGGGCGCCGAGGCCGCCGGTGAACAGACCGTAGCCGTAGGAGACATGTACCTTGTCGCCCTTGCGCCCGCCGGCGGCGCGGATCGAGCGCGCCACCACGTTGGCCCAGGTGTCGATATCGTTCTGGGTGTAACCGACCACGGTCGGCTTGCCGGTGGTGCCGCTGGACGCATGCAGGCGCACCACCTGGTCCTGGGGCACGGCGAACATGCCGTAGGGGTAGTTGTCGCGCAGGTCGTTCTTGCCGGTGAAGGGGAACTTGGCCAGGTCGTCCAGCGTGTGCAGGTCGTCCGGGTGGGCGCCGCAGGCGTCGAAACGCTGACGGTACAACGGCACGTTCTGGTAGGCGTGCAGCAGGCTCCAGCGCAGGCGCTCCAGCTGGTGCTGGCGCAGCGCGTCGAGGCTGGCGGTTTCCATCGGGTCGAGCAGGGCGCGTTCGGCTTTGGCGTAATGGTTCATGGTCTCACTCGAATTGTTCTTGTCGTGGGCCGAAGCCCTGAGTGTCATGGAGGGCAGCATACTGCCCGCGTTGCATGGCGTCTCTGGGCGGCTGATCAGAGGCGCTCGATCACCAGGGCAATGCCTTGGCCTACGCCGATGCACATGGTGCACAGGGCGTAGCGGCCGCCGGTCTGTTCAAGCTGGTGCAAGGCGGTGGTGACCAGGCGTGCACCGCTCATGCCCAATGGGTGGCCCAGGGCGATGGCGCCGCCGTTGGGGTTGACCCGTGGGTCGTCGTCGGCCAGGCCCAGTTCGCGCAGCACGGCCAGGCCCTGGGCGGCGAAGGCTTCGTTGAGTTCGATGACGTCCATGTCGGCCAGCGCCAGGCCGGTCAGCTCCAGCACCTTGTGGGTCGCCGGTACCGGGCCGATGCCCATGATGCGGGGTTCGACCCCGGCCACCGCCAAGCCCAGCACCCGGCCGCGGGCCTTGAGCTTGTGCCGGCGCGCGGCCTCGGGGCTGGCCAGCAGCAGGGCGCAGGCGCCGTCGTTGACCCCGGAGGCATTGCCGGCGGTGACGCTGCCGCCCTCGCGGAACGGCGTACCCAGGCGCGCCAGCTGCTCAAGGGTGGTGTCGCCACGGGGGTGTTCGTCGTGCTCGATGCATTTGGCCGGGCCTTTGCGCTGGGGGATCTCGACCGGCACGATCTCCTGGGCCAGGCGCCCACTGGCCTGGGCCGCGGCGGCCTTGTGCTGGCTGCGCAGGGCAAAGGCGTCCTGGTCGGCGCGGCTGATGCCGAACTGCTCGGCAACGTTCTCGGCGGTTTCGGGCATCGAGTCGATGCCGTATTGCGCTTGCATCAGCTTGTTGACGAAGCGCCAGCCGATGGTGGTGTCGTACAGCTCGGCGCTGCGGCCAAAGGCCTGCTCGGACTTGCCCATCACGAACGGCGCACGCGACATCGATTCAACCCCGCCGGCCAGCATCAGCCCGGCTTCGCCGCAACGCAGGGCGCGGGCGGCATTGCCGATGGCGTCCAGGCCCGAGCCGCACAGGCGGTTGAGGGTGGTGCCGGGCACGCCGATCGGTAACCCGGCCAGCAGGCTGGCCATGCGCGCGACGTTGCGGTTGTCCTCGCCGGCCTGGTTGGCGCAGCCGAGGATCACATCGTCGACCTGGCTCCAATCCAGTTCAGGGTGGCGCGCCATCAGCGCCTTGATCGGTACCGCGGCCAGGTCATCTGGGCGCACGCCGGACAGGGCGCCGCCATAGCGGCCAATCGGGGTGCGCACCGCGTCGATGATCAGTGCATGGGGCTGGAGGCTGTCAGTCATGGGTGTTCTCCGGTGCCAGCACGCTGCCGCGCACCCTGTAGGATTTGCCGTGGAACAGGGCGATCAGCTCGCCATGCTGGTTTTCGATGCGCACGTCGTAGTTGCCGGTGCGGCCTTTGCGGCTCAGTTCGGTCGCGCTGGCGACGAGCTGGTCGCCGCGTTTGGCCGGCGCGATGTAGTCGATGCTGCAACCCAGGGCCACGGTGGCTTCGTCATGGCTGTTGCAGGCGAAGGCAAAGGCCGAGTCGGCCAGGGCAAACAGAAAGCCGCCATGGCAGGTGCCGTGGCCCTGGATCATGTCGGCGCGCACGGTCATGGCCAGGCGCGCGCTGCCGGGGCTGGCATCGAGCAGCTCGATGCCCAGGCCTTGGCTGGCCGCGTCGCGGGCGAACATGGCCTCGGCGCAGGCACGCGCCAGGGCTTGGGGAGAGTGATCAGACATGCAGGCGGCCTCCTTCGGCGTGGGTGCGGCGCAGCAGCAGGGAAGGGCGGTAGCGTTCCTCGCCGTAGCTGCGCTGCAGGTTGTCGAGCACGCGCAGGGTGTAGCCGACACCGAGGCTGTCGGCCCAGGCCAGCGGGCCACGGGGGTAATTGACCCCGGCGCGCATGGCCAGGTCGATGTCTTGCGGCGTGCCAACCCCTTGCAATACAGCGTCGGCAGCTTCGTTGGCGAGCATGGCGACGGTGCGCAGCACCACCAGGCCGGGCAGGTCGGCAACGGCGCTGACCTCGAGCCCGGTGCTGCGCAGCAAGGCAATCGCCTGCTCGCGTGCCTCGGCTGTGCAGTTGGCGGCGTGGCTGATGGCAAGGCGGGTAGCGCTGGCATAGTCCAGGGCCAGATCGAGCAGGACCAGGTTGCTCAGGCCGTCCTCGCGGGCACGCTGGCTGGCCAGGCGGCCGTCGGAAAGCGCCAGGGTGGCGTCGCCGACCCGCAGCAAGCCTGCGCCTGCGCGTTCGGTGACGCTGATGCCGGCGGCGCGTAGACGGTCAACCAGGGATCGCAGTACGCCGAGGTCACCTTCTACCGCGCAGCAATCCACTTTCGCCTGGCTAGCCAGGGTGAGCGGTTGTGGCCTTTGCGCACCCTCGACATAGCTGTAGAAGCCTTGGCCGGACTTGCGTCCCAGGCGCCCGGCATCCACCAGCGCCTTCTGCACCAGCGACGGCTGGAAACGGAAATCGCCATAGAAGGCCTCGAACACCGAGCAGGTCACGGCGTAGTTGACGTCATGCCCGATCAGGTCGGTGAGCTCGAAAGCGCCCATGCGAAAACCGCCGGCCTCACGCAGCAGGGCGTCGAGGGTGGCGCAATCGGCGGCGCCTTCCTGCAGCAGGCGCAGGCTTTCGGCATAAAAAGGGCGCGCCACGCGGTTGACGATGAAGCCCGGCGTAGACTGCGTGTGCACCGGCTGCTTGCCCCAGGCCTTGGCCGTCTCATACAAGGTGGCGGCTACGGCGGGATCAGTGGCCAGGCCCGAGACGATCTCCACCAGGGCCATCAACGGCGCTGGGTTGAAGAAGTGCATGCCGATCACATGCTGTGGGCGCTTCAGGCCGGCGGCCAGGCTGGTGATCGACAGCGACGAGGTGTTGCTGGCGAGGATGCAGTCCTCGTTGCACAAGGCTTCGAGCTGGCGCAGCAGCGCCTGCTTGATAGAGAGGTTTTCGACGATGGCTTCGATTACCAGACGAGCGTTCGCCAGTGCATCGAGGGTTTCCACCGGCTGCAGACGGGCGCTGATGGCATCGCGCTCGGCGGCTGCCAACTTGCCTTTTTCCACCAGGCGACCGAGTTGCCGGTCGATCCCTTCGACCGCCTGTGCAGCGGCGCCTGGGCGGTTGTCGTAGAGGCGAACCGGATGGCCAGCCTGGGCAGCTACCTGGGCAATCCCGGCACCCATGGCGCCGGCACCGATTACCGCCACTAGCGCATTGCTGTCGAGTGCACGCATGTTCAACGCCCCTTGAACGCGGGTGCGCGCTTGTTCATGAAGGCGCTGACGCCTTCGCGGTAGTCCTCGCTGCGCCCGGCCAGCCGCTGCAGGTCGCGCTCCAGCTCGAGCTGTTGGTCGAAACGGTTGTCGTAGCTCTGGTTCAGTGCGCGCTTGATCAGGGCCAGGCCGTAGGTGGGCTGGGTCGCCAGCTGGCGGGCCAGGGTCAGGGCCTCGTCGCGCAGGGCGGCATCGTCGACCACGCGGTAGATCAGGCCCCACTGTTCGGCCTGTTCGGCGCTCAGGCGTTCACCGAGCAATGCCAATGCCTTGGCCCGGGCCATGCCGATCAGACGCGGCAGCAGCCAGGTACCGCCGGAGTCGGGTACCAGGCCGATCTTGCAGAACGCTTGGATGAAACTGGCCGAACGTGCTGCCAGCACCAGGTCGCAGGCCAGCGGGAGGTTGGCGCCAGCGCCGGCGGCCACGCCATTGACGGCACAGATCACCGGTAGCGGCAGGTCGCGCAGGCTGCGCACCAAGGGGTTGTAGAACTTTTCGATGGACTCGCCCAGGTCGGGCATTTCGGCGCCGGGGGCGACATTGCGATCGGACAGGTCCTGGCCTGCGCAGAAACCGCGGCCTTCCCCGGTCAGCAGCAGCACCCGGGCGTGTTCGCTCTGGCGCACTTGCTTGAGGGCTTCGCGCACTTCCAGGTGCATGGCGCCGTTGAAACTGTTCAGTTGCTCGGGCCGGTTGAGGCTGAGCAGGGCGACGCCGTCGTCGTCGATGGAAAACAGGATGTGCTGGAAAGGCATGCTCAAAGCGCTCCGTCGGTGGAGGGGAGGGGTCACTGGCCGAGGAAGCGGGCCGGGCGTTTTTCCTGGAAGGCGCGGATGCCTTCATTGCGGTCGGCAGTGCCGGCCAGCAGGGTGAAAGCGTGGCGCTCGAAGCGCAGGCCGGTTGCCAGGTCGGTGTCCTGGGCCTTGAGCAGCGCCTCCTTGGCCAGGCGCACGGCCAGCGGCGCCTTGGCGGCGATGACGCGGGCCACCTGCAGGGCGCGCTCGACCGCAAGCTCCGGCTCGGTGACTTCGCTGACCAGGCCGGCCTGCAAGGCATGGCGGGCGTCGATGGCCTCGCCGCTGAGGACCATCTGCATGGCCAGCGGCTTGCCCACCGCGCGCAGCAGGCGCTGGGTGCCACCGGCGCCGGGGATGACGCCGAGGTTGATTTCGGGTTGGCCGAAGCGTGCATCGCTACCGGCAATGACGATATCGGCGCACATCACCAGCTCGCAGCCGCCGCCCAGGGCATAGCCATTTACCGCGGCAATCAGCGGCTTGGCGAAGGCGGCGATGCGTTGCCAGTGGGAGACGCGGGGGTCGTTGAGGATGCCGACCAGGTCGCGCTCGGCCATTTCGTTGATATCAGCGCCGGCGGCGAAGGCCTTGCGGCTGCCGGTGATGATCACGGCACGGGTGTGTTCGTCGCGCTCGGCGGCTTCGAGTTCGGCGGCCAGCTCGGCCAGCAGCTCGGTGCTCAAGGCGTTGAGGGCTTGCGGGCGATGCAGGGTAAGCAGACGGACGCCGTCCACTGGGGGCTGCACAACGAGGTTGCTTGGCATGGTGGTACCTCAGGCTGCACGTTCGGCGCCAGCTGGAGCTGGCTTTTCTTGGAGTTGTTGGCGGTGCCGGGGCAAGTATAGGTGCAATGCGATACCGATTGGCAACACATAAATTGCTTATTTGTATCTCAATTTGTTCTTGCTCTCACTGCTAGCATGCATCGCTGGCGAGCCGGTACAGCAGTAGAAAAGGCTTTCAAATTAGCGAGCAAGCCCTTTCAGACGCTGCTTCATCGGTAATGAGTCGTCGCTCTCAAAGCGATACACGCCTGGATAAATTGACTTGTGTATTTGAAGTGATACAAGATCGCCCCGTCATCTGAATCACATTGAGAAGCAACCTATGCCCAGCTACCGCCTCGACGGCCTGACCCCTGTGGTTCACCCCAGTGCCTATGTCCACCCCAGCGCAGTCCTGATCGGTGACGTGATCGTCGGCCCTGAGTGCTATGTAGGCCCACTGGCCTCGTTGCGCGGCGACTTCGGGCGTATCGTCCTGGAGCAAGGCGCCAACCTGCAGGACACCTGCGTGATGCATGGTTTCCCCGGGGGCGACACGGTGGTGGAGCGCAATGGGCACGTCGGCCACGGCGCGGTGTTGCACGGTTGCCGGGTGGGCGAGGATGCCTTGGTGGGTATGAATGCGGTGGTGATGGATGGGGCGCATATCGCGCCGCGCTGCATCGTCGCCGCCACGGCCTTCGTCAAGGCCGGCTTCCAGTGCCCGGAACAGAGCCTGGTAGTGGGGGCGCCGGCCGAGGTCAAGCGCCCGCTCAGCGACCAGGAGCTGGCCTGGAAGCAACGCGGCACGGCTCAATACCACGCCCTGACCCGACGTTGCATGGCATCGATGGTGGAGTGCCCGCCGTTGACCGAGGCCGAGGCGCAGCGCCCGCGCATGGGCGATTCAGGCTTCCGGCCCAAGGCCGAGGGCGGCGCATGAACCTTGCACGGCCACGGCAGGCAGGTATAGTCGAGGCTTTAGCCGCGCCGCGTTCCCTCATGAGCAGCCTTGCCCCCCTGAATCACCTGATCACCCGCTTCCAGGAGCAGACGCCGATCCGCGCCAGCTCGCTGATCATCACGCTCTATGGCGATGCCATCGAACCCCATGGCGGCACGGTCTGGCTGGGTAGCCTGATCAACCTGCTGGAACCGATGGGCATCAATGAGCGGCTGATCCGTACCTCGATCTTTCGCCTGACCAAGGAAGGCTGGCTGACTGCCGAGAAGGTGGGGCGGCGCAGCTACTACAGCCTGACCGGCACCGGCCGGCGGCGTTTCGAGAAAGCCTTCAAGCGTGTCTACAGCGCCAACCTGCCGGCCTGGAACGGCGCCTGGACGCTGGTGCTGCTGTCGCAGCTCGATGCCGCCAAGCGCAAAGCCGTGCGCGAAGAGCTGGAGTGGCAAGGTTTCGGCGCCATGGGCCCGAACCTGCTGGGCTGCCCACGCAGCGACCGTGCCGACCTTGCGGCGACACTGCGCGAGTTGGACGCCGAGGATGACAGCATCGTGTTCGAGACCCACGCCCAGGAAGTGCTGGCCTCCAAGGCCCTGCGTGCCCAGGTGCGCGAGAGCTGGAACATCGATGAGCTAGGGCAGCACTACAGCGAGTTCATTCGCTTGTTCCGCCCTTTGTGGCAGGCGATGAAAGAGCTGGATGCACCCGATGCAGCAGACTGCTTCCTGGCCCGCACCTTGCTCATCCACGAGTACCGCCGCCTGCTGCTGCGTGATCCGCAACTGCCAGATGAGTTGTTGCCGGGCGACTGGGAAGGCCGAGCGGCTCGGCAGCTCTGCCGTAACCTGTATCGGCTGGTGCAGGGCAGGGCAGAGGAATACCTTGCCACTGCGCTGGAGACCGCGGACGGGCCGCTGCCGGATGCCAACAGCAGTTACTACCAGAGGTTCGGTGGGTTGAGCTGACTACACGCGTCGGCTTTGCATTGGCGGTCGGCCAATTAAAAAAGCCGAACCGCTGCGGAAACCTCGACGGCTTTGCTGATGTTGTAGCCGACGACGCGCCATTGATCAGCTTCCTCGCTGAGCAGCACGGCCTCGGTGACGGTCATGTTGGCAAAGGTTGATTGAGTCTGGACGGCCGCGTAATGGCCAGGCGGCGCAGCCGGCAGTTGTTTGGTGAACGCCACCTGGAAATGCTCACGCTGCTGCAGTTCACCAAGCCCCATGCGCAAACCGCTGATGCCTTTGACCCAGTTTGGCTCGGTCGTCGCTGCCTTGAGTACAGAGCCTGCCGACGCCCAGGTCATGTCGGCTCTTCCCGCGTCCAGCAACAGCAGGAACTCGTTCGCCGTATCCGCTATCTGTTTCTGCTGTTGCGCAGAGCCAGGCTGGGAGAGCACTACCGCCGACGTATTGGTCGCGGGCGCGTTGGTATTGATGGAAACGTCACAGCCTGCGAGCAACAGCAAACCGACCAGTAAAACACCATGCTTCATGCAAAAGCCTCGAGAGTAGAGGGGTCAGCGGGCTATTAAACCGAAAAGTGGGCGGATTGGACAGCCGCAAGGCCCTGCACAACACATTGCTCAAAAGGTCTGAAGTCTGTCGAATTATGACTTGGACGATCTTGGTAGGGGCGCAATAGGATTGCCGCCATCGGAGTTCATAACCAACTCCCCTTATCAGGAATGCACAGATGAACCTCAAATCCCTTATCGCCAACCCACTGGGCTTCGGCACAGCGCCCCTGGGCAACATGTTCCGCAATGTGCCAGAGGCCGAGGTACAAGCCACCGTCGACGCCGCCTGGAACAACGGCGTGCGCTACTTCGACACTGCGCCGTTCTACGGTGCCGGCCTCTCCGAATCGCGCCTGGGCAACGCCCTGGTCGGTCGTCCGCGCGACGAATACGTGCTCAGCACCAAGGTCGGCCGGATCATCCTCGACGAACTGGAAGACCCTACCAGCCGTGAACTGGGCGAGAAGAGCGGCCTGTTCGAACACGGCAACCGCAACCGCATCGTCAACGACTACAGCGCCGACGCTACCCTGCGCTCCATCGAGGACAGCCTGCGTCGCCTGAAGACCGACCGCCTGGACATCGTCTGGATCCACGACATCGCCCAGGACTTCTATGGTGACGAGTGGCTGGAGCGTTTCGAAACCGCACGCAAAGGGGCCTTCCGGGTCCTCACCCGCCTGCGTGAAGAAGGCGTGATCAAGGCGTGGGGCCTGGGCGTGAACCGGGTCGAGCCGATCGAACTGACCCTCGACCTGGACGAACCGCGCCCCGATGGCTTCCTGCTCGCCGGCCGTTACTCGCTGCTGGACCACGACCGCGCTCTGCAACGTGTCATGCCGCAAGCCGTGGAGCAGGGCGTTGGCATCGTCGTCGGCGGCCCATACAGCTCTGGCGTCACTGCCGGTGGCGAGCACTTCGAATACCAGAAGGCCACCCAGCCGGTGCTGGAGAAGCTCGAGCGTATCCGTGCGGTCGCCCGTGCCCATGGTGTCGACGTCAAGGCCGCCGCCTTGCAATTCGCCCTGGCCCACCCGGCCGTGGTCGCAGCGATCCCGGGCTCGACCCGTCCACTGCACGCCAACGAAGACCATGCAGCCCTGAGCGCTGTCATCCCCAGCGCGTTCTGGAGCGACCTGCGTCAACAAGGCTTGATCAACGCCCTGGCGCCTATTCCAAGCGTTTGAACTGACTTTGCGGGGCCGCGTCGCGGCCCTGTCCTTACCGCATCATCGGGGTTGAACCCCAGGAGAAACATCATGGCTACTGCACAATCGTCCATCGACCTTGACATCAATGCCGACCGTGTCTGGCAACTGATCGGCGGCTTCGACTCGCTGCCCGACTGGCTGCCGTTCATTCCACAAAGCGCCCTGAGTGAAGGCGGCCGCGTACGCACGCTCCAGAGCATCGGCGGCGACACCATCATCGAGCGCCTGCTGGACTTCAATGAAGCCGGGCGCAGCTACAGCTACACCATCCTTCAAGGCCCGGCGCCGGTTCGCGACTACCAGTCGACCCTGCGTGTGGTGTCGGCAGGCCAGGGGTCCCGGGTGGAATGGTCCGGCTCGTTTGTGCCGGTCGGTATCAGCGATGCCGAAGCGAGCGCGATGTTCGCCACCATCTACCAGGATGGCCTGGCGGCGCTGAAGCAGGCACTGCAAGGTTGATGGTCGACCTGGGGCCGCAAGGCGGCCCCAGGCCTCAGTTGCCGTGTTTCATTGCGCCGTTAACCACGGCCTTGCTCATTTGCGAAGACTTGTATGCTGGACTTCAGACAACTGCGTTATTTCGTCGCCGTGGCTGAGTTGGAACACGTGGGCAAGGCGGCAGAACAACTGCACATTTCCCAGTCGCCGCTCAGCCGGCAAATTGCCCAGCTCGAAGAACGCCTGGGCCTGCAGCTGTTCGAACGCAGCCAGCAACGGCTGCGCATTACCTCCGACGGCCGCACTTTCCTGCATGAGGCCAAGGCCCTGCTCAAACACGCCGAACGCCTCGAGTCGCTCGGCCGCCGACTGGGCCGGGGCGAGACGGGCGGGCTGTGCATCGGCTACGTCAGCCACGCCATCCATGCCGGGGTGTTACCCAAGGCGTTGCGCCGGGTTCGTGAGGAGCGGCCGGGCATCCATATCGCCCTGTACAACCTGACGGCTCAAGAGCAATTCGAGGGGTTGCGCCAGCGCAGCCTCGATATCGCGCTGGTGTGCGAGCCGATACCGGCGGAGGATCCGGAGCTGCTGGCAACACCGGTATTCAAAGACCCGCTCCATCTCGCGCTACCCTTTGGCCACCCACTGGCCGACAAGGCGCGGATCGAGCCTGCCGATCTTCACGAGCAGGACTGGATCATGGTCGACGGGCACGCTACCCCCAACCGTCGCGAGCGTTTCATGGCCCGTTGCGTGGAGGCAGGCTTTACCCCGCAGACCCGCCTGGAGGCCGCCGAACCACTGAGTGCGCTGGGGCTGGTGTCTGCGGGATTGGGGCTGGCGCTGATACAGCAAAGCATCGGCGCTGACAGCAACCCTGACGTGGTCCTGCGCGAGTTGCCGTGGTTAGGGCAAAGTATCGGCCTCTGGGCCGCCTGGCACCGTGTTGACCTGCGACCGATTGTGGGCGACTTTCGTCAGATCGTATTGGCTGGCGCAGCGTACTAAGGACTCTATGATTCCCTCCCTGGACAGTATTTTCGCCCGACTGCGTTTGCGTCAGTTGCGCCTGCTTATCGAGCTTGATCGCTGCGGCTCACTGCACAAGGCCGCCGAGGCCATGGCCATTTCCCAACCCGGTGCGACCAAGGCATTGCGCGAGGTCGAGGAGATCCTCGGCGTGCCGTTGTTCGTGCGCCAGCCCAGCGGCCTGGTGGCCAACGACGCCGGGCGCTGCGTGGTGCGCTATGCGCGGTTGATCCACAGCGACCTGGGGCATTTGCGCGATGAGATGCTGGGCATCGTCCAGGGGCAGGGCGGGCACCTGGCGGTGGGCAGCATCATGGGGGCCATGCCGATGCTGGTGGGGGCGCTGGGGCGGTTGCGGCGCAAGCAGGCGCAGTTGTCGGTGGAAATCGCCGAGAACACCAGCGCCAACCTGCTCGAACAACTGGACGAAGGGCGCCTGGACCTGGCGATCTGCCGCCCCGGCGTCGGGCGTAATACCGCTGACTACGTGTTCATGGAATTGGCGCAGGAGCCGCTGGCGGTGGTGGCCCATCCGCAGCACCCGTTGGCCAGTGCGCCGGCCCTGGCGATCGGCGACCTGAGCCACTACCGGTGGATCGTCTACCCCGCCAACATGCCCATGCGCCAGGCCCTGGAGCGCGAGTTGAGCGAGGCGGGCGTGGAGGTGCCGCGCTATCCGCTGGAGACGTCGTCCACCTTCGCAACCTTCATGTTGCTGGAGGAAGACCCGACCCTGGTGGCGGTGATTCCCAGCGCGGTGGCGGCCTTCGCCGAACAGCGTGGCCTGCTGGTGTCGCTTGCGGTGCGCTTGCGGGCGTTGAGCGAGCCGTTCGGGGTGGTACATCGGGTCGGCTCGCCACTGTCCCATGCGGCGCAGCTGCTGGTCGAAGAGTTGCTCACGCCCTGAATGCACAGGGACCGCCAAGCGGCCCCAGGCACCGTCAGAACTGCCGTTCGCGGTAGTCGATCAGGCTCGAGAACAGGGCAATCAGCAGCGCCGCGACCACGAAGAAGATCAAGGCGAAGAAGTACTCGCCGGTGAACTGCACGATCAGGCCGATTGCGATCGGCACCAACACGCCCGCCATGTTGCCGCAGAAGTTCATGGTCCCGCCCAGCACGCCGGTGCGCGAAGGGCCGCCGATGATCGCCGGCAGGCACCAGTACATGCCGCACCAACGGATGAAGAACATCGCCACGCACAGCAGGGTGATCACCGGGCCCGTGCTGGCGACGAAGGCCGCCGCGAGGATGCACGCCGCCGCGACCAGTGCCGAGCCGCTGAACATCGAGCGCATCACCAGGTTCGGCGAGGCGCCGCTGGCACGCCACTTGTCACCGATCCAGCCGCCGACCAGCTCACCGATGAAACCGCACATGAAGATCAAAAAGGTCGCCCCGCCCATCGCCGAGATGTCCAGGCCGTGGGCCTTGTGCAGGTAGCTGGGCATCCAGGTCAGCAGGCCGTAGAACACCGCGAGGATGCAGCTGTAGCCGGCGAACATGGCGAAGATCGAGCGGTCCTTGAGCAGCACGCGCAGGGGAATGCTGGCCCTGGCGGCGGCATGGGCGCTGGCGTTGCCTTCGGTGATGTGGCGCAGCTCGGCTTCGTTGACCCCTGGGTGTTCGCTGGGGTGGTTGCGGATGTACTTCCAGGCCAGGATGCCGGCCAGGATGGTGCCCACCCCGGCGACCACGAAGGCCAGGCGCCAGGAGCCGAGCCAGGCGATCAGCCCGGAGATGAGAATCGCGCCCAGGGCGCTGCCCAGCGGTGCACCGCCATCGACCAGCACCGCGCCACGGCCGCGCTCGTTTGGGGTGAGCCAGGAGCCGTTGAGCTTGGCGCCTGCGGGCATGATCGGCGATTCGGCCACACCCAGGCCGATACGCGTGAACAGCAGCACCAGCCAGTGATGCGAGGCTGCGCCCAAGGCCTGGAAGGCGCCCCAGGCGATGGTCGCGGCGCCGATGATGCCACGGGTGTGGAAACGGTCCAGCAACAGGCCACCAGGGATCTGCATCAGTGCATACGACCAGAAGAACGCGCTGAGCATCAGCCCCTCCATGGCCGGTGTCAGGTCGAACTCCGGCGCGATCAGCGGCAGGGCCACCGACAGCGAGGCGCGGTCGATGTAGTTGATCGCGGTAAGCAGCAACAGGATCAGGAAGATGCGCCAGCGCACCGTGGTCATGGGAGCGTTGGCGTCCAGCGCCAGGGCAGCCGGGGAGGAGGTCGTCTTCATCGCAGTGCTCGTTCTTGTGATTATCGGGAGGCACATCGTCCGCACCCTGTGCAGAGGCCGTGTGCGCCCCGATTGTTGGAGCCGCTGGCAAGCCTTTGGTAATGAAAAGAGCTGATCCAGGGATAACGCCTGCTTATCGATAAGCCTTGGTTATCCCCGGATCAGCTCTTTTCATTATCCGGCGCGTCTGCAGCGCCCCTAGATTGCCCAGGCACGGCTCGCCGCGACTCACGGCGGGTTCAACAAGAACAACGCGGCTCCACGTGCCTGAGGATCTTTCATGAGCAACTTCCAGTTCCATTTCCCCACCATCACCCAGTGCGGCGAAGGCTTGGCCAACCAGGCCGGCGCGCTGCTCAAGCCGCATTTCCAGGGGGCCTTGCTGGTGGTGACCGACCAGGGCCTGATCGACGCTGGCATCCTGGGCGGCTTCTTCGCATCCCTGGAGCAGGCCGGCATCGACTACCACCTGTTCTCGGCGGTGCAAGCCAACCCCAGCACCGACGTCCTCGACGCTGCCGTGCGCCTGTTGCGTGAGCACGATTGCAAGGCGGTGATCGGCGTGGGTGGCGGCAGCAGCATCGACACCGCCAAGGGCGTGGCGGCGATGGCCAGCAACCCGGGCAGTATCCTGGACTACGAAGGCTATGACCGGCTGGTCAATCCGCCGCTGCCGATCTTCGCCATCCCGACCACCGCCGGCACCGGCAGCGAGTGCACCGCCTCGACGGTGTTCACCAACAAGCAGACGCTGTTCAAGACCGTCATCATCAGCCCGCGGCTGTTCCCGCGCCTGGCCATCCTGGACCCTGCACTGACCCTGAACCTGCCGGCGTCGATCACCGCCGCCACCGGCATGGACGCATTGACCCACGCCATCGAGTCCTACGTATCGCGCCAGGCCAACCCGATCAGCCAGGCCATGGCCTTGCAGGCGATCCGCATGATCGCGGGCAGCCTGCAGAAGTGCTACTTCGTCGGCGCCGACATGGCCGCCCGGGAGCAGATGCTGCTGGGTTCGTTCCTCGCTGGCGTGGCGTTCTCCCAGTCCAAGCTGGGCAACGTGCACGCCATCTCCCACACCTTCGGTGGCGTGTTCAACATCCCCCATGGCATCGCCAACGCGGCGCTGCTGCCCTATGTGATCAAGTTCAACCTGCCGGCCTGCCCGGAGCGCATGCGTGATATCGCCATCGCCATGGGCGCCGACGTCACCGGCCTGAGCCTGGAGCAGGCGGCGGCCTGCACGGTGGAGCGCGTGGTGGCGCTGAACCGTGCCATCGGGATCCCCGCCACCATCCGTGAGCTGGGCGTGGACCTGGAGTTCCTGCCGCAGATGGTCAGCGACTCCATGCGCAGCGGCAATGTGCGGGTCAACCCGCGCCTGACCACGGCCAGCGATGTCGAGCGGCTGATCACCGACGCCTACCACGGCAACCTCTGAACCCCATTACCCAACGCGTGCCCGGCGCGGGCACGCCTGCCCAGGAGTCCCTGTTCATGTTCTATGAAATGCGTACCTACACCCTGCACATCGGCAAGATGAAGGAGTACCTGGAACACTTCGAGAAAGAAGGCCTGCCGGTGATCTCGCGCTACGCGACGCTGGTTGGCTGGTGGTACACCGAGATCGGTGAGCTCAATCAGGTGGTGCACATCTGGGCCTATGAGAGCCTGGATGACCGCATCCGTCGCCGCGCCGCGCTCTACGAGGACCGCGACTGGCTCGAGCGCTTCATCCCCAAGGCCTTCCCCATGCTCATCCGCATGGAGTCCAAACTGCTGATGCCGGCGGCGTTCTCGCCGATCAAGTGACCCTGTTTTCTTGCGAGCGTATTTTTCATGTCCGACGGATACAACTACATCGGCGGGCGCCGCAGCGGCCTGGGCGCGGTGTTGCTGAGCAGCATCGATGCCCACAGCGGCGAGCGCCTGCCCGGGTTCTTCTACCAGGCCACCGACGCCGAAGTGGATGCCGCAGCACAGGCGGCGGCCACGGCTTACCCTGTTTACCGCGCCCTGGCGCCGGAGCGCCGGGCGTGCTTCCTGGAGGCCATCGCCGACGAACTGGACGCCCTGGGGAGTGACTTCATCGCCCTGGTCGGGCGTGAAACCGCCTTGCCGGCACCGCGTATCACGGGTGAACGCGGGCGCACCAGCGGGCAGTTGCGGTTGTTCGCCCAGGTGCTGCGCCGGGGCGATTACCTGGGGGCGCGCATCGACCGCGCCTTGCCCCAGCGCCAGCCGCTGCCGCGCCTGGACCTGCGTCAGTGCCGCCTCGGCGTAGGCCCGGTGGCGGTGTTCGGCGCCAGCAATTTCCCGCTGGCGTTCTCCACTGCCGGCGGCGACACCGCCGCCGCATTGGCCGCGGGTTGCCCGGTGGTGGTCAAGGCCCACAGCGGTCACATGGCCACGGCCCAGCAGGTGGCCGATGCCATCGAGCGCGCGGTCCGGCGTACGCAGATGCCGGCGGGGGTGTTCAACATGATCTTCGGCAGTGGTGTGGGAGAGCGTCTGGTGTGCCATCCGGCGATCCAGGCTGTGGGCTTCACCGGCTCGCTGAAGGGCGGACGGGCCTTGTGCGACTTGGCGGCGGCGCGCCCCCAGCCGATCCCGGTGTTTGCCGAAATGAGCAGCATCAACCCGGTGCTGGTCCTGCCCGAAGCGCTGCGTCGGCGGGGTGAGGCCATCGCCCGCGAGCTGAGTGCGTCGGTCGTGCAAGGGGCAGGGCAGTTCTGCACCAACCCTGGCCTGGTGATAGGCCTGCGCTCGCCCGAATTCAGCGCGTTCGTCGAGGCCTTGCGCCTGCACTTGGACGACCAGCCGGCGCAGACCATGCTCAACCGCGGCACCCTGGCCAGCTACGCGGCAGGCTTGCGCGCCCTGGCAGCGCACCCACAGGTCCAGCGTTTGAGTACCGCCTGCCATGACGGCACTCAGGCTTCGGCGCAACTGTTCAAGGCCGATGTGCAGTTGTTGCTGGAAGGTGACGAGCTGTTGCAGGAGGAGGTGTTCGGCCCGGCCACCGTGGTGGTGGAAGCAGCTGACCGTGAAGAACTGCACCGGGCCCTGGTCGGGCTGCGGGGGCAACTGACCGCCACCTTGATCGGTGAGCCGGCCGAACTCCTCCAAGCCGGCGACCTGCTGGCACGGCTGGAGGAGAAGGTCGGACGGGTGCTGGTCAACGGTTACCCGACCGGGGTCGAGGTCTGCGATGCCATGGTTCATGGTGGCCCGTACCCGGCCACCTCGGATGCCCGCGGCACTTCGGTGGGTACCCTGGCCATCGACCGTTTCCTGCGGCCGGTGTGCTACCAGAACCTGCCCGACGCACTGCTGCCCGATGCACTGAAGAATGCCAACCCGCTGGGTATCAAGCGCCTGGTGGATGGGGTGTTCAGCCGCGACCTGTTGTAGCACCATCGGGGCAATTTCACTGGCCCTGTCCTTATACCAGGGCCAGTGACCTCTGCGCGATTCATTCACCAAGGAGCCGATCATGGATCTAGGTATCAAAGGCCGCTGGGCAATCGTCTGCGCCGCCAGCCAAGGGCTGGGCAAAGGCTGCGCCGAGGCCCTGGCGGGCGAAGGCGTCAACCTGGTGATCAATGCGCGTACCGCCACTACCCTGGAGCAGACTGCTGCCGAGCTGCGTAGCCGGTTCCCGGCAATCGAGGTGGCCACGGTCGTCGGTGACGTGGCCGAGCCTGCGGTCCGCCAGGCCCTGCTCAGCGCCTGCCCGCACGTCGATATCCTGGTCAACAATGCTGGCGGCCCGCCGCCGGGGGATTTCCGTGACTGGGGCCGGGATGACTGGCTCAAGGCGCTGGACGCCAACATGCTCACGCCGATCGAACTGATCAAGGCCGTGGTGGACGGCATGGCCGAACGTGGCTTTGGCCGGGTGGTGAACATTACCTCCGGTGCGGTCAAGGCGCCGATCGACATCCTGGGCCTGTCCAATGGCGCACGTAGCGGCCTGACCGGCTTCATCGCCGGGCTTGCCCGCCAGCAGCGCCTGGCCGGGCGCAATGTGACCTTGAACAACTTGCTGCCAGGCGCGTTCGACACGGCACGCCTGCACAAGACCCTGCAGGCGGCGAGCCAGGCCAGCGGTGACCTGCAGGCGACGACTCAGGCACGCCGCCAGGCGATCCCGGCGGCGCGGTTCGGCAATGCCGAGGAATTCGGGGCGTATTGTGCGTTTCTCTGCAGTGCCCATGGGGGCTATATCACCGGGCAGAACCTGCTGATCGACGGCGGAGCCTATCCAGGGACCTTCTGAGCAACATTATCGATGAGCTGCAGACCGTCCAGGCCGGCGTTCGGGGTCCAGCCCCAGGCTCGATGGGTGTTGTGCATTGAAAGTAGCAGGGCAGGGTAGCCATCGATGACAAAGGGCCGCTGGGCGGCCCTTGTGTTCAGGCAAGCTGGATTCAAATTGCGAGGCTGTCGACCACACCGCCGTCGACCCGCAGGGCCGCGCCAGTGGTGGCGGAGGAGTAAGGGGACGCGAGGTAGACCACAAGGTGGGCGACTTCGTCGACCTCGGCGGCGCGCTGGATGATCGAGCTGGGGCGGGCGCTGCGCACGAAATGGTCGGCCTCTTCGCGGATGCTGCGGCCGGAGGCCTTGGCAGCCTCGGCCACCAGGTTGGCGACGCCGTCGGTCAGGGTCGGCCCCGGCAGTACTGCGTTGACCGTGACGCCGGTACCTGCCAGACGCTTGGCCAGGCCATGGGAGACGGCGAGGTTGGCGCTCTTGGTCACGCCGTAGTTGATCATGTCGGCGGGGATGGCGATGCCCGATTCGGAGGAGATGAACAGAATCCTCCCCCAGCCTTTCTCCACCATCCCCGGGGCGTAGTGGCGAGCCAGGCGCACGCCGGACAGCACGTTGGTTTCGTAGAAACGGGTCCACTCGCTGTCGGCCACCTCGAAGAAGTCGACGTCGTCGTAGATGCCCAGGTTGTTGACCAGGATGTCGGCCTTGGGGTGGGCGGCGAACAGGGTTTCGGCGCCGGCAGCGGTGCCCAGGTCGGCGACGACGCCCTGTACCTGGCCACGCCCGCCCTGGGCGCGCAGCTCGTCTAGGGCGGCATCCACCGATTTCTGGCTACGGCCGGCGATGACGACGTCGGCATGGGCCCGGGCCAGGCCGCGGGCGATGGCCAGGCCAATACCGCCGGTCGAGCCGCTGATGATGGCGGTGCGTCCGCCGAGGTCGATGTTCATGGAATGGCTCCTGTGGTTGAGTTGCATCGATGAGGCCATGCTAGTGAGGCGCTAAAAGACTGTAAAAGACAGAGTTCGACTGGGTTCAGACCTTTTCGGTCTGGTCGGCCAGCGCCAATACCTGCGCGCGGAAAACCGCCACGATCGGCCGCAGGTCCACCTGGTGCCAGGCCGCCCACAGCCGCACGCAGGGCCTGAACCAGTCCAGTTGGCGCAACACCACGGTAGGGCCTGCGCTGGCCGTCAGGCTGCTCTGCACCATGGCCAGGCCCAGCCCTGCGGACACCAGTCCGAGCACGCTCAGCGGGTCGGTCGCCTCCAGCGACAGGCGTGGGGTGAACCCGGCATCGGCGCAGCGGGCGATGAAGTCATCGCGCTTGTTGACCTGGTCGGGCTGGCCGCCGGTGATGATCCACTCTTGTTCATGCAGGTCGGCGGGGGTGAGTTCGGCTTGGGTCGCCAGTGGATGCTCGGCGGGGATCGCCAGCAGCATGGGGTCGTCCAGTACGGGTCGGGCAAGCAGGTCGGGATCGTTGTCGGGCGCGGGCTCGCAGACCAGGGCGATGTCCAGGCTGCGTTGACGCAGGCCTTCGAACTGCTCGCCGGGTGTCATGTTGTAGAGGGCGATATGGATCTGCGGACGCTCGCCACGGATGGCCCGCACAGCGCCGGGCAGCACGCCGGCATGGATGGCGTGGTTGACGTAGCCGATGCACAGGCCGCCTTCCTCGCCGCGGCCCAGGCGCTTGCCCAGCGACTCCAGGCGTTCGGCGTGCTTGAGCAGGCCACGGGCTTCGACCAGGAAGGTGCGCCCGTCAGTTGTCAGGAACAGCCGTTGGTTGCGTCGTTCGAACAAGGCCAGGCCGAGGTGGTCCTCGAGCTGGGCGATCTGCCGGCTCAGCGGGGATTGGGAAATGTGCAGCTGCTCCGCCGCACGGCCGACGTTTTCACATTCGGCGACGGCGACGAAGTAGCGCAACTGACGCAGATCTTGCATGGGACCTCCAGGGGACTGCTCCACGTATACGAGGGCGGTCCCGAACTGGCCAGCCTCAGTGCACTCAGGTGATGTTACGCAGCCTCGCCGAGGGCGTTGGCCGTGGCCGTGCCGCGCCCGCCAAGCCATACCAGCAACAGCCCGCCGGCTGCCAGCAGGCCACCGGCTACCGGTATTGCAGCATAGCCAAGGTCCAGGCTGATGACGCCACCACCCAGCGCCGCGCCTACAGCGTTGCCGAGGTTGAACGCGCCGACGTTGATCGAAGAAGCAAGGCCCGGCGCCTCGGCAGCGGCGATCATCACGCGCATCTGCAGTGGCGGCACCACGGCGAAGGTGAACACGCCCCATACCAGCAAGGCCAGGGCGGCGCCGAGGTGGCTGCCCAGTACCAGCGGCATCAGCACCATGATCAAGGCCAGGACGCCGAGGAAGATCCGTGCCGAGCCGTCCAGCGACCAGTCGGCCAGGCGACCGCCCAGGCTGTTGCCGATCGTGAAGCCTACGCCGATCAGCACAAGGCCGAGGGTGACGAAGCTGTCCGAGGCGCCGGTCAGTTCAGCCAGCACGGGGGCTACGTAGGTGTACAGGGTAAACATCGCCCCGGCGCCGAGCACGGTGGTGGCCATGGCCAGCAGCACCTTTGGCCGAGCGATCACGGCCAGTTCGCGGCGTACATCGGGCACGCTGCCACGCTCGCCCTTGGGCAGGGCATACCACAAGGCGGCCATGGCAAGGATGCCAAGCAGCGCGGTGCCGGCGAAGGCCAGGCGCCAGCCGATCTGCTGGCCGATCCAGGTGGCGGCGGGCACGCCACCGATGTTGGCGATGGTCAGGCCCATGAACATGGTGGCGATGGCACTGGCCTGTTTCTCACGTGGCACTACGCTGGCAGCCACCACCGCACCCAGGCCGAAAAAGGCACCGTGGTTGAGGCTGGTGATCAGGCGCGAGGCGAGCAGGGTGCCGTAGCTCGGCGCCAGGGCCGAGAGCAGGTTGCCCAGGGTGAAGATGGCCATCAGCGCGATCAGTGCACCACGCTTGCCGAAGCGGCTGAACAGCAGGGTCATGACCGGGGCGCCGAGCATCACGCCAATGGCATAGGCCGTCACCAGCATGCCGGCGCTGGGGATGCTGACGTCCATGCCTTGGGCAATCACCGGCAGCAGGCCCATGGGGGTGAACTCGGTAGTGCCGATGCCGAAGGCGCCGATGGCCAGGGCGGTCAAGACGTGCCCGGGTTTCATTGTGCGAACTCCTGTGTGGCGAAGCTGGATAATGGGTTCTGATCATGCAGGCTCATCGGATGGCCTCCGGTTGGTGTTGTGAGCGATGCTGGAACGGATCGCTTGGTGGGCGCAGTATCGCCATCTTGTGCGGGTGGATTAAGTCATGACTGCGCCAATGACTTTTGACTTGAAATCACGGATCAACAGGGGGAAAGCCCGCAGTGAGAGGGTTCGCAGCGGGCAGGGGACTGACTGGTAGGGCGATCAGTGAATGGCAACCGGATTGATGTTGACTTGCGTGGAGCCAACATAGAGCGGTTGGCCGAGCACAAACAGGAACTCCCAGACCTTGTCGTGCACCAATGCACGGCTGTCGATAAGTTCCAGGTTGTAGATACCGCGCTTGGCGAGCATGTATTGATTGACCGGGAACTCGTCCTTGCCATGGGGGTTCGGATAAACCTCAGAGGCCCAGGTGTCGCCGCCGAACGCGACGATGCCCTGGTCTGCCAGCCACTGGGCCGCTTGCATGCCGATGCCGGGTTCTACTTCCAGGAACTGCTTGTTGTCCTTGCCGATCAATTCCAGCCAACCGGTGTTGAACAGCACCACATCGCCCTTGCGCAGGGTCAGGCCTTGCTTCTTCAACACCGCCTGGATGTCGGCCACGCGGAACTCGGTGCCACCGGGTACGATGGCCTTGTTGTAATAAGCGGTCATGTCCAGCACCACGCCACGGGTCACTATCGGCGGCACTTTCTCGACCCCGAGCTTGGTGACGCCATCGACAGTCACGAAGTCGGCTGCTTTGTTGCCGTTGTAGTACAGATTGTCGATGCCGATGTGGCCAATCCCGTTGAGCTGGGTGCCAACGCCGGTCCAGGCGTTTACCAGTTCGTCGTTGAAGGTGAACTTGTTCGGCCCCAGCGACTTGCCGGCCTGCTGCCCGACCTGCACGTTGTACAGGCGGAAACTACGATGGCGGAATGCAGGAAGGTTGTTGTCCACGGGTACGGCCAACGGATAGGTCTTGCCCGTCTTGACCAGGCCGACCGCCTGTTTGACCACATCCGGGGTCAACAAGTTGGCAGCGCCGATTTCATCGTTCGGGCCGTAGGCCGACGGGTACCAATCGGCTGCAGAGGCGGCCTGCATGGCAAGCGGCAGCAAGGCCGCCAGGGCGAATTTTGAAAAGGTTTTCATCGTGGTTCTCCAGTTGGCGAAGGCCGTCAAGGCAAGTGCGAACAGCGCAAGGGGATGATGCGGTCCAGTGGTCTGAGCAATGGCTCGCAGTTTGCGGCGTTTAAAATTGCGAATTAAGCCCTGTACAAGCCAAATTCATTTGACTTGAATTCAAGAATGGAAATTACACCAGGGGAGAAGTTTCAGGCGGTAGATGCCGGCAGAGTATGTTGCCAGGGGGAGGGCAGGAGAGAAGTCCAGATGCCTTAAGTATCAAATTAGATAATTCTGTATATGTTCATATCGAGCACTGACTTCGCAGCCACCTAATCAATGCAGTCAATAATGAAATTCCAAGCATGGTCGTTACTGGCTACTTAGGGAGTGAAGCAACTTCTTGGCAACCACTGCCTATGATTCAAATGAATGAACATCTGGTCGAGTTATATTTGGCGCCTATAAATTCGCGACAAAGGGGCAGGCCGCAATCAGATCTGTGAAGCGAAGCGTTGTCATCAGGCCCAAGTATCAGGTGCCATGAGTCGTCAGCGTTACCTCTGTGTGCTGGCCAACTCAGCGTCTTGCCACCCGCCACCAAGCGCCGCATAAAGATTGACCTCTGCCACTAACTGCGCCAACCGGTCACTGATCAACCCTTGCTGTGCGCTGAACAATGATCGTTGTGCGTCGAGAAAAACAAGGCTGCTGTCCAATCCAGTGCGATAACGGTTCTCGGCGAGGGTGTAGTAACGCTGGCTCGCCGCCACCAGTTCGCGCTGTGCCTGCAACTGCCGTTGGTAGGTTGCCCGTGCCGCAAGCCCGTCGGCGACTTCCTGAAACGCGTTCTGAATAGCCTTTTCGTATTCTGCTACCTGAATGTCCTTCTGCAATTGCGCATAGTCCAGGCTGGCCCGCAGGGCTCCGGCGGTGAAGATCGGCAGACTGATCTGTGGCTGGAACAGCCAGCTACCGCTGCCCGCGCCGAACAGGCCGTCAAGTTCGCGGCTGCTGCTGCCAGCGTTGGCGGTCAGGTTGATGCTGGGGAAGAACGCAGCCCGCGCAGCGCCAATGTTGGCGTTGGCCGCGCGTAGCCGATACTCGGCCTGGATGATGTCCGGACGGCGTTGCAGCAGGTCGGAGGGCAGGCCTGCCGGCATTTCGGCGATCTGCTCATCGGCCAGGGCCAGGACGGCCAGGTCATCGGCCACAGGTGCGCCTACCAGCAAGGTCAACTGGTTGAGGTCTTCGGCCACCCGCCGCTTGTAGCGCGCCACGGCGGCGCGGGTGCTGTCGACACTGGTGCGTGCCTGAATCTGGTCTAGCGCCGACACCGTACCGGCACGCCGCTGATTGCTGGTCAAGCGCAGGCTGCGTTCGTCGGCTGCCAAGGTATCCAAGGCCAGCGTCAGCAGTTCTTGATCGGCACGCCAGGTCAGGTAACCGCTGGCAACGCTTGCCACCAGGCTCAATTGCGTGCTGCGCCGGGCCTGATCGCTGGCCAGGTAGGTGAGTAGCGCCTGGTCGCTGAGGCTGCGCACCCGGCCGAACAGGTCCAGTTCGTAGGCGCTGACACCGAGTGTCGCCGCGTAGGTCGAGGAGATCATGCCTTGGTCGGTGCCGGTCATGCCGCGCGGCAGGTACTGGCGCTTGCCCTGTGCGTCGGCAGTCACTTTGGGGAACAGGTCGGCCCGCTGGATGCGATATTGCGCTCGATAGGCCTCCACATTGAGCGCCGCGGTGCGCAAGTCACGGTTGTTGGCCAGGGCATTGTCGATCAGCTGGCGCAATACCGGGTCATGGAACACCTGGCGCCAGTCCTGGACAGGTCGGTGTTCCAAGGCATTGCCCTGGTAGGCAGGCCCCTGCGGGAACTGCTCGGCCACCGGTGCCGACGGGCGCTGGTAGTCGGGAGCCAGGGAGCAGCCGCACACAAGTGCGGCGCAGAGCGTCAGTGTATGTCGGAGCATTCCGGGTCTCTTGGAGTCAGGCGCCTGCCATCCATCTGGCCAGGCCGTGGCGACCACTGATCCCCAACTTGGCGGTGGCGCGTTTGAGGTAGGTTTCGATTGAGCTGCTCTTCACGTTCAGCCGTTGCGCCATTTCAGGCACCGTGTCGCCGGTCAGCAACCCCAGGCAGACCTCCTGTTCGCGGGTGGAGAGCTTTACTGCCTCCTGAGCCACGCGCTCGGCGAAGGACTGGCGCAGCGAGCCGGCTTCCAGTTCTGCTGCAGGCCTGCCGGAGTGACGGGCGATACCTTGTCCCAGCCGCTGGCCGTGGTGCTCGACCAACGGCAGCAAGGCGTCGGAGAGGTTTTTGAGCTGCGACAGCTCCCCCAGGGTGAAAGGCCGCTGGCTGGGCAGGCGATGGAAGCAGATGACCCAGCGCCTGTCGCCGCTACGGGAAACCAGATGACACTGGTGGGCACTGTGGCTGTCGTGTGGTGGGGCCTTGAACTCGATCAACAGCGGGTCGG
Organism: Pseudomonas sp. EMN2; assembly: GCF_009650555.1. Taxonomy (NCBI): domain Bacteria; kingdom Pseudomonadati; phylum Pseudomonadota; class Gammaproteobacteria; order Pseudomonadales; family Pseudomonadaceae; genus Pseudomonas; species Pseudomonas sp. EMN2. Next base: position 18,858 of record NZ_VZZR01000006.1, on the reverse strand, counting down.
TCATCTGCATGATGCTGTGCAGAAACGGATCGCGCAGCGGGGCGGCACTTGGCGCCCGTTCTGCCCCGGCGTTCCCCAGTACCTTGATGTGGCTGACACTGACCTGGCGTGGGTCGAGCGTCCATTCGCTGAGGTCAAGCCTGTGAATTGGCACCTGGGCGTCGACCAGGCGAAACATCTGCTCGGCGAAATCATCGGCGCCGCTGCTGGCGATCAGTTCACCCAGTTGCAGATACAGATGGGGGTCGGGGCGCTGTTCGAGGCTGGCGTTCAGCTTCATATCCTTGTCGTCCTTGATTCAAAACGTTACGGCGGGTGGTCTCGCGATCGAGTCTCCGGGTTGCAAATGAATGATGGCGGTATTCAAGCCCGCCTTGGAGGCGGCGTCTGTAATGGAAAACCGGGACAGAAAATGTCAGAAATTGCTGAACGATAAGTGGCTCAGCGCCCTGGGTTTCAGCAGCCATTCAGGCAAGTAGCCAGCGATTTGGCGTCATAAGCCCGGCGGTTCGCAGCGGATCCAGCACAATCGATTCAGGAGTAGGTCATTGGGGGCTGCTTCCCATGGCAAATCTCTTACAGGCTTTTCAGCTGTCGAGGATGGTGGCACCGGATGTCCGGGTTTCAGGGGCCATACAGGGTGGGATGGCGGTGCTTGAATCCGCGGATGATCAATCAGAAGGATCTGCCCCCTCATGCCAGCCGCCGAAACCTTTGCCCTGACTGCTGCCCAGCGCGATATCTGGCTGGACCAGATCAGCCACGGCGACTCGCCGCTGTACAACATAGGCGCTTATGTCGTACTGCAAGGAGCAGTGGATGTGGCGCGGCTGCAGGCCGCCCTGGCGCACCTTGTGGCCCTGCATGAAGGGTTGCGCACGGTGCTGGTGGCTGGGCATGGGGTGCCACGCCAACGCTTTGCCGAGAACGTGACGGTTGAACTAGCCGAGTACGACGTCCGCGCGACCGACGATCCGTTCGCAGCCGCCAAAGGCCGTCTGCACGACCAGATGCAAAAAGTGTTTGCCCTGGAGGGAGGCCCGTTATGGGGAGCGCAGTTGATCAGGCTGCAAGACCAGCGCTACCTGTTCGCCCTGCAGGCGCACCACTTGATCCTCGATGGTTGGGGCGTGGACCTGTGGTTCAAGCAAGTCGCTGATTACTATGGCTTGATAGGGCAAGGCTTACCGCTGCCGACCACGGCGCCGTCCTATCGTGAATTCATCGACGACGATGCCCAGTACCAGGCTTCGCCCCGTCATGGCAGCGACCGCGACTACTGGTTGGCCAAGTTCAGGCAGTTGCCCGATGCCCTGTTGTCGCCGCGTGAGCGTGGCGCGGTGTCGGCCGGCGAGCCGAGTGCAGTGCTCGAACAACCCTTCGATACGCGCCTGCTTGCGCGCATGCGGCAACTGGGCACGGACCTGCAGGCCTCGGCGTTTCATGTACTGCTGGCTGCGATGCACGTGTGCTGCGCGCGCACCTGGCAACGCGACGACTGGGTGGTTGGCTTGCCGGTGCGCAACCGTGGCAATGCCCGGCTCAAATCGACCATGGGGCTGTTCACCCAGGTCAGCGCCTTGCGCATGGGTTTCGGCCGCAACGGCTCGTTCGCCGAACTGGTGTGCGGCATCCGTGATGCCCTCAAGCGGGATTTTCGCCATCAGCGGTTCGCCCTTAGCGAGTTGAACCGCGCCCTCGGCGCGCTGCGCGAAGAACGGCCGCAGCTGTTCGAGCTGATGGCATCGTTCGAGGAAGACGGCAATGACCTGCGCTTTGGCGATATCAGCGGCCATACGGTGATGGTCTGCAATGGCCACGAACCCACGCCGCTCAGCGTCCACCTGCGCAGCAACCGCCACAGCGACAATGCCCACCTGCATTTGGTCTACAGCCGCGCCTGGTTCAGCGCGGACCAAGTCGAGGCATTGGCCGCCCGCCTGTTGCATGTGCTCGAGCAAGGGTTGCAGCAGCCCGGCTTGTGCATTGGCGCCTTTGACCTGCCGACCCCCAGCGAGCATGCGCAGCTGCAGCAATGGAACCGTTCGGCAGTGTCGCCCGGGCACGCTGAAGGGCTGATACACCGGCGTATCGAAGCCCAGGCCATGGCCAGGCCACAGGCGCTGGCAGCGCTGCACGAAGGCCAGGGCCTGAGCTACGGCGAGTTGAACCGGCGCGCCAACCAGCTGGCGCAGCACCTGATCGGCCTGGGTGCCGGGCCTGACCTGCGTGTCGCGGTGGTCGCCCAACGTGGCCTGGATACCTTGGTCGGGCTGCTGGCGGTACTCAAGGCTGGGGCCGCGTATGTGCCGATCGACCCCGCTCACCCGCAGGAGCGCCTGGCCTATCTGCTCGAAGACAGCGCACCGCAAGTGGTGCTGAGCCTCTCACGGTTGAGGGGGCGGCTGCCTGCCCACGGCCTGCCGCTGATCGAACTCGACCGCTACCCATGGCCCGAAACGAGCGAAGCCGAACCTGCAGTTGCGCAGCTGGCGCCGCACAACCTGGCTTATGTCATCTACACCTCCGGCTCCACCGGCCTACCCAAAGGCGTGATGGTCGAGCACCGGATGCTGGCCAACCTGGTCGATTGGCACTGCGCCAGCTTCAACCTGGGGCCTGGCCGAAACCAGTCGAGCCTGGCCGGTTTCGGCTTTGATGCCATGGCCTGGGAGGTCTGGCCGACCCTGTGCAGCGGTGCGACGCTGCACTTGGCGCCGGTGCGCGACGGGGCCGAGGACATTGAAGCCTTGCTGCGCTGGTGGCGGGCGCAGCCGCTGGACATCAGCTTCCTGCCGACCCCGGTGGCCGAACATGCCTTTGCCCAGGGCGAGCTGCACCCGACCCTGCAAACCCTGCTCATCGGCGGCGACCGCCTGCGTCGCCTGGCGCGCGAACGTCGCTACCGCGTCATCAACAACTACGGCCCCACTGAAGCCACGGTGGTGGCGACCTCGGGTCTGGTCGAGGCAGGCCGGCCGCTGCATATCGGTGGGCCGGTAGCCAACACCCGCCTGTACGTGCTCGACGAGCAGCGCCAGCTGTTGCCGATCGGCGCTGCCGGTGAGCTGTACATCGGCGGCAGCGGCGTGGCCCGCGGTTATCTGAACCGGCCTGAACTGACCGCTGAACGCTTTCTCGACGATCCCTTCAGCCCTGAGCCCGAGGCCCGCCTGTACCGCACCGGCGACCTGGCGCGCTGGCTGCCCGACGGCACCCTGGAGTACCTCGGGCGCAACGATGACCAGGTGAAGATCCGTGGCGTGCGAGTAGAGTTGGCTGAGATCGAGGCGGCCCTGGCCAGTCACGCTGCAGTGCGCGAATGTGTCGTGTTGCTGCGCGACGGCCAGTTGCAGGCGTGGTTCATCGGCGCAGCACCGGTGACCCCGCGAGTGCTGCATGAGCATCTGCGCGCGCAACTGCCTGCTGCCTTGCTGCCAGCCGCATATGTGGGCCTGGCCAGCTGGCCGCTCACCGCCAACGGCAAGCTTGACCGCCGCGCTTTGCCCGCTGCCGACGAGCCGGCCAAGGTGCGCCGAGAGCATGAGGAGCCCATGGGCGACATCGAGCAGCGCCTGGCACTTTTGTGGGCCGAGTTGCTGCAGGTCGAGCGGGTAGGGCGCCAGGACCATTTCTTCGAGCTGGGTGGCCATTCGCTGCTGGCGGTGCAGTTGATCGAACGTATGCGTCAGCAAGGGCTGCAAGCTGACGTGCAGGTGCTGTTCGGCCAATCGACCCTGGCCAGCCTGGCTGCCGCCGTGGTGGTGGGCGAAGCCGCAACGGTACCCGCCAATGGTGTGCCGTCGGGGTGCCAGCAGATTACCCCCGAGATGCTCAGGTTGACCGATCTCGACCAGGCTGCCATCCAGCGCATCGTCGCCACGGTGCCGGGCGGCGCAGGCAATGTGCAGGAGATCTACCCGCTGGCACCCTTGCAGCAAGGGTTGCTGTACCACCACGTGACCGATGAACAGGACCCTTATCAGCAGCAGGTGTTGTTCGCCTTTGCCAGCCACGCACAGCTACAGGCCTTTGCCGTTGCCTTGCAACAAGTAATCGATCGGCACGACATCCTGCGCACCAGCCTTCTTTGGGAAGGCTTGGAGCACCCGCAACAAGTTGTCTGGCGCAAGGCGCGCTTGCCGGTCGACAACTGGACAGCTGAACGGCCAGGTGACGATTGGGCAGCGCAGTTGCGCTGTGCCTACGATCCACAACGTCGGCCCCTGGATTTGCGCCAGGCGCCGATGATGGCACTGGTGACTGCCGAAGAGGCGGCGCAGGGCCGCTGGCTGGGGCTGCTGCGCTTGCACCATCTGGTCAACGATGCCGTTTCGTTGCAGGTACTGTTTGGCGAGCTCGATACGTTCATGCACGGCCGGGGCGAGCAACTGCCGCCGCCGGTGCCGTACCGCGACTATGTGGCGCTCAGCGGCGCTGACGAGCGCCAGGCCGGCCACGAAGCCTTTTTCCGCGATCAACTGGCCGGCGTCGAGCCGCCTGCGCCCGTTGCGGGGCTGGGCGGTGTCGCGGTAGACGAGCAGGACCTGCAGACCCATGCCGTGGCGCTTGACCCCGGCTTGACTGACCTGCTGCGCACTCAGGCACGTCAGCACGGCGTGGGCCTGCCCAGCCTGCTGCACCTGGCCTGGGCCCAGGTGCTCGGTAGCCTGTCAGGGCGCGATGAGGTGGTGATCGGCACCGTGCTGCTGGGCCGCGCCATGGCCGGCAAAGGCGCCGACCGCGCCCTGGGCATGTTCATTAACAGCTTGCCGTTGCGGGTCAGCCTGGCAAATCACTCACTGGGCCAGGCATTGGTTGAAACCCATGCACGCCTGGCCGCCTTGCTCGGGCACGAAGACGCGCCCTTGCTTCTGGCCCAGCGCTGCAGCGGGCTGCCAGCCGCCACGCCGCTGTTCAACAGCTTGCTCAACTACCGCCAAGGGGCATTGCCGCAGGGGCAGGTGCTGCCCGGTGTGGAACTGCTCGAAGCCAGCGAAGTGTTGAGCCACGGCCTGGTGCTGACGGTCGATGACCCGGGCAACACGCTGCACCTGGCGTTGCGCGCGCCATGTGCCATTGGCGCACCACGGGTGCTGGGCTATCTGCTGACGACCTTGCGCCAATTTGCCCAGAGCGCAGCAGAGCGCCCCCTGAATACCCTTTGCTGCGTGACCGCCGATGAACTGCAGCGCCTGTTGCACACCGTCAACCAGACCGAAGACCGGCAAAGCCCCCTGGATAGCACGCTGCCTGCACTGTTCGAAGCCCAGGTCCGGCGAACTCCCCTGGCTGTCGCGCTGCAGGCCGAAGACGCCAGCCTCGATTATCAGACGCTCAATGCCCAGGCCAACCGCCTGGCCCATCGCCTGATCGCCCTGGGCGTGGGGCCCGATACGCGCGTCGCCCTCTGCCTGGAGCGCGGTGTGTCAATGATGCTGGCGTTGTTGGGCGTACTCAAGGCCGGCGGCGCCTATGTGCCGCTCGACCCTGGCTACCCGGCTGAACGCCTGCGCTTCATGCTCGAAGACAGCGCGCCGAACGTGGTGCTGGTTCATGGCGCCACCCTAGGCCTGTTCGATGCGTTGCCGGTACCGGTGCTCGATCTGGACGGCGACAATTGGCAGGTCTGCAGCGCCGAAAACCCCAAGGTGCCAGGCCTGGGCCCCAGGCAGCTCGCCTACGTGATGTACACCTCCGGCTCGACCGGCACGCCCAAGGGCGTGATGATCGAACACCGCGGGCTGTGCAACCTGATGCACTGGGGTACGCAGATCTGCCCGCCGCAACCGGGTGATGCCTTGCTGCAACGGGCGCCCTACAGTTTCGACGGTTCGGTCTGGGAGTTGTTCTGGCCGCTCTGTGCTGGCCTGCGCCTGGTCCTGGCGCGCCCCGACGGCCATCGCGACCCCGCTTACCTGGTGCAGTTGATCCAGGCCCGGCAGGTCACGACGATGAAGTTCGTGCCGGCATTGTTGCATCAGTTTCTCGAGCAGCCGGGCGTCGAACACTGCACCAGCCTGACCGACATTTTCTGTGGCGGGGGCGAGCTGACCCTGGCGCTGCTGCGCAACGTTCGTGAACGCTTGCCCCAGGTGCGTGTGCACAACGTTTATGGCCCCACCGAGGCGACCGTGGACAGCACCGCATGGACCCTGCACGCACATGAGCCGCTTCCCGCACTGGCCCCACCCATTGGCCGGCCAATCGCCAACACTCGTCTGTACGTGCTTGACCACCACGACCGCCCGGTGCCACTGGGTGCGGTGGGACAATTACACATTGGTGGCGTCGGCGTCGCCCGTGGCTACCTGGGGCTACCGACGCTGCAGGCCGAGCGCTTCATTGCCAGCCCGTTCGTCGAGGGTGATCGCCTTTACCGCACCGGCGACCTGGTGCGCTACCGCCAGGACGGTGAGCTGGACTTTGTTGGCCGCAACGATTTCCAGGTCAAGCTGCGCGGGCTGCGGGTCGAGCTGGGCGAGATCGAGGCGGCGCTGGCAGCGCACCCAAGCGTTGGGCAAAGCGTGGTGCTGATGCGCGAAGAGCGCCTGGTGGCCTATTTCACCTGCCGCGATGGCTGCCCGGCGCCGGCGCTGGAGGTGTTGCGCAGCCACCTGCTCGCGCGCATGCCTGAATACATGGTGCCGCAGGCGTTCGTCGCCCTGGCGCAGTTGCCGTTGAGCGCCAACGGCAAGATCGACCGCAAGGCGCTGCCTGCACCCGGCGAGGATGCGGTGATCAGCCGTGAATTCCAGGCGCCCCAGGGCGAGCTGGAGGCCGCGTTGGCGGCCATCTGGACCGAGGTGCTGAAGGTCGAACAGGTTGGGCGCCAGGACAACTTCTTCGAGCTGGGCGGGCATTCATTGCTGGCGGTAAGCCTGGTGGCGCGCATGCGCCAGGCCGGCCTGCATGTCGATGCCCGCACCTTGTTCAGCCAGCCGACCCTGGCGGGGCTGGCGGCCAGCACCCGCCGTGAGCAGCTTGAGGTGGTGATACCGCAGACCACCATTCCCAGCCTGGGCAAGCGCAGGCGGATCTAAGGCAGTTCGCTTTGGATTTTGGGCGGTGCGGATATCGAGCGCCGCCCGCGCGGCGCTCGATATTCGCCTCACCAAAACCATCAAGCCATACACCTGTCCCCGCTTCCCATGTCAGACCAACCGGTCACGATCCTTTAGCGTGTCCCCGATTCCCATTTCCAGGCAAAGCAGGATGCTTACCGATGCTCTTCAGCGAACTGATGGCTGCTCTTTCCACCCGTGCGATCCGACTCCAGCGTGAAGACCAGGACCTGATTGTCCTGGGTGATGACGAAACCCTGGACGATACCCTGTGGGATGCGCTGTCACGGCACAAGCCGGCCTTGCTGGAGATGCTTGCCGAATACGACGACGACTGGCTGAGCCCGGCGTTCCAGATCACCCCCGACATGCTGCCGCTGGTGCAACTCGACCAACAGGCCATCGACCGCATCGTCGCCAGCGTGCCGGGCGGTGCAGCCAACGTGCAGGACATCTACCCACTGGCTCCGCTGCAGCAGGGCATGCTGTACCAGCATCTGGCGGCCAGCAATGGCGACCCGTACCTGGCCCAGGTGCAACTGCGCTTCACCAGCAAGGCGCACCTGGAGGCCTTCGCCGAGGCCCTGCAATGGGTGATCCAGCGCCACGACATTCTGCGTACGGCGCTGCATTGGGAGTACCTGGACGAGCCGGTGCAGGTGGTGTGGCGTGAGGCGACGCTGGTGCGTGAGGCCGTCGCGGTCGACGGCAGCCAGGCGCTGGCCCGGTTGTGCGAGCGTTTCGACCCGCGCCACTATCGCCTCGACCTGAGCCAGGCGCCATTGATGCAATTGATGCACGCAAGGGGGGAAGGCGGAGCGTGGGTGGCCTTGCTGATGTTCCACCACCTGGTGATGGACCATACCGCGCTGGACATCGTACGCCGCGAGATCCAGGCCCACCTGGCCGGCGAGTCGGCGCAACTGGCGGCCCCCATGCCGTTTCGCAATGTGCTGGCCGCCGCGCGCCTGGCGCTGGACGAGCAGGCCCATGAGCGCTTCTTCCGCGACATGCTCGCCGACCTCGACGAGCCGACCCTGGCCTTCGGCCTGAAAGACAAAGGCGACCAGGCCCTGGAACAGGCGCGCCTGACCTTGCCGGCTGCACTCAGCCAGCGCCTGCGTAGCCAGGCACGTTCGCTCGGGGTGAGCCCGGCGAGCGTGCTGCACCTGGGCTTCGCGCGGCTGCTCGGGCAACTGTCGGCGCGCCAGACGGTGGTGTTCGGCAGCGTCCTGTTGGGGCGCATGACCACGGGTGATGGCAGCGAGCAAGCGCTGGGCATGTTCATCAACACCTTGCCACTGCGCATCGACCTCGGCCAGCACGGCGTGCGCGACGCGCTGCTGGCCACCCACCGGCGGCTCAGCGCCTTGCTCGGCCACGAGCAGGCGTCGCTGGCCCTTGCCCAGCGCTGCAGCGGCGTGGCCGCGCCGGCGCCGCTGTTCAACAGCATGCTCAACTACCGCCACAGTGCGGCCGGTGATGCCGCCGAAGTCATCCCGGTGGCACCGGGCATCGATATCGTCGGTGCCGAAGAACGCACCGACTACCCGCTGACCGTCAGCGTCGACGACCTCGGCGACGACCTGCGCCTGACCGTACAGAGCCTGCCGCAATGGAGCGCAACACGCTTGTGCAGGCAGTTCGAACAGGTACTGGATGCCTTGGTCGAAGCGCTGGAGGCCAATCCCGCAGCGCCAATGCAGGGGCTGGCGGTGCTGCCGGCGTTGGAACGTGACCAGGTGTTGCGCCAGTTCAACGACACCGCTCAGCGCTTTGCGCAGGGCCAGACCGTGCATGCCTTGGTCGAAGCCCAGGCCGCCCGCACGCCGGATGCGTCCGCGCTGATCCAGGCCGGCCAGGTGCTGAGCTATGGCGAGCTGAACCGCCGCGCCAACCAGCTTGCTCACCGGTTGATCGGGCTGGGCGTCAAGCTGGGTGACCGGGTCGCGTTGTGCCTGCCGCGCAACGCCGAGCGCCTGGTCGGCCTGTTGGCGGTGTTGAAGGCCGGTGCTGCCTACGTGCCGGTGGACCCGACGTACCCGGCCGAGCGTATCGCCTACCTGCTGGCTGACAGCGCGCCGGCCTTGGTGTTGGCCACGGCGGCGATCGAAAACCTGCCGGACATGCCCCGCCTGAACCTGGATCAGCCCCACGCATTCGGCGGGGACGAAACCAACCCGGCACTGCCAGGCCTTGATGCGCAGCAACTGGCTTACCTGGTCTACACCTCCGGCTCCACTGGCCAGCCCAAAGGCGTGATGATTGAACACCACGCACTGGTCAACCTGGTGCATTGGCACTGCCAGGCGTTCGATCTGGCTGCAGGTGTGCACAGCGCCAGCGTGGCCGGTTTCGGTTTCGACGCCATGGCCTGGGAAGTCTGGCCAACCCTGTGTGCCGGCGCCACGCTGCACCTGCCTCCTGAAACCATCGGCAACGAGCATGTCGACGAGTTGCTCGACTGGTGGCTGCAGCAACCGCTGCAGGTCAGTTTCCTGCCCACGCCGGTGGCCGAGCAGGCCCTGCGCCGCGACCGCCAGCACCCGACCCTGCGCACCCTGCTGATCGGCGGCGACCGGCTACGCCAGTTCGAGCGCGACCCCGGCTTCGCGGTGGTCAACAACTATGGCCCGACCGAAACCACCGTGGTGGCGACCTCTGGCCAGCTCGTCCCAGGCGGCGCCTTGCATATCGGCCGGCCAATCGCCAATACCCAGGTGTATGTGCTCGATGAAGGGCTGCAGCCGGTACCGGTGGGCGTCACTGGTGAGCTCTTTATTGGCGGTGCGCAGGTGGCACGCGGCTATTTCAACCGCCCCGAACTGACCAAAGAGCGCTTCCTGCCCGACCCGTTCAGCGAGGTTGCCAATGCCCGCCTGTACCGCAGTGGCGACCTGGTGCGCTGGAACCCTGACGGCACCCTCGACTACCTGGGGCGCAACGATGACCAGGTGAAGATTCGCGGCGTGCGCGTGGAACTGGGCGAGATCGAAGCCGCCCTGGCCGCGCAACCGGGCATCGCCGATGCCGTCGTGCTGGTGCGCGAAGCGCGCCTGCTGGCCTGGTTCACCGAGACGGCGCCGGTTGACCTCGAACGCCTGCGTCAGGCCCTGCAGGCCAGCCTGCCGGCGCAACTGGTGCCGTTGGCATTCATGCGCCTGGATGAACTGCCACTGACCAGCCACGGCAAGCTCGATCGCCGCGCACTGCCCGACCCCGACAGTACCCTGCTGGCCGGCCAGGCCTACGAAGCTGCGCAAAGCGCGACCGAAGTGGCCATGGCTGCGATCTGGGCCCAGGTGCTGGGCGTCGAGCGGGTAGGGCGCCACGACAACTTCTTCGAGCTGGGTGGCCATTCGTTGCTGGCGGTGACCCTGGTCGAGCGCCTGCGCAAGGCGGGCCTGGTGATCGACGTGCGCGTGCTGTTTACCCAGCCGACCCTGGCCGCGCTCGCCAGTGCGGTGGGGATCGGCCATGAAGCCAAGGTGCCGGCCAACCAGGTGCCGTACGGCGCCGAACGCATCACGCCAGACCTGCTCAGCCTGATCGAGCTGGACCAGGCCGCGATCGACGCGGTGGTCGCCACGGTGCCCGGTGGCGCCGCCAACGTGCAGGAAATCTACCCGCTGGCGCCGTTGCAGGAAGGCATCCTCTACCACCACCTGAGTGCCGAGCAAGGCGACCCGTACCTGCTGCAGACCCGCCTGGCCTTCGACAGCGTCGAGCGCCTGCTGGCCTGGGCCGGCGCCTTGCAACAGGTCATCGATCGCCACGACATCCTGCGTACTTCGGTGCTCTGGCAGGGCCTGGCGCAGCCGTTGCAGGTGGTGTGGCGCACGGCTGAGCTGGTTGTTGGCGAAATCGACGACCTGGTCGATGAGCCGGGTGTCGAGCGCATCGAGCAGTTGCACGCGCGCTTCGACGCCCGTCATTACCGCCTGGACCTGGCCCAGGCACCGCTCACCCGCCTGTATTACAGCCCGGACCCTGGCAACCAGCAGGTGGTGGCCATTCTGCTGTTCCACCACCTGACCCTCGACCACACCGCCATGGACGTGGTCGCCCGGGAAATGCGCGCGCTGCTGTTCGGCCAGGCCGACACCCTGCCGGCGCCAGTGCCGTACCGCAACTACGTGGCCCAGGCACGCCTGGCCGACCCGGCCGGCCATGAAGCGTTCTTCCGCGAGATGCTGGCGGATGTCGAAGAGCCGACCTTGCCGCTGGGCTTCGCCGATGTACAAGGCGATGGGCGCGATATCGAAACGGCCTTTGCGCCACTGGATGCCGGCATCAGCCAGCGCTTGCGGGGCCAGGCGCGTCAACTGGGCGTCAGCGCCGCGAGCCTGATGCACCTGGCCTGGGCGCGGGTGCTGGGAGTGCTCTCCAACCGCCACGACGTGGTCTTCGGCACCGTGCTGATGGGCCGGCTGCAGGGTGGCGAGGGGGCCGACCGAGCGCTGGGCATGTTCATCAACACCTTGCCACTGCGGGTCGATACCCGCGCCTCGGTACAGGCTGCGGTGCGCGCGACCCACCGCAGCCTGTCGGCGCTGCTCGGTCATGAGCACGCGCCGCTGGCGCTGGCTCAGCGTTGCAGCGGCGTGGCAGCTTCGGCGCCATTGTTCAGCGCCTTGCTCAACTACCGCCACAGCGCAGCCGATGCGCCGCGCGAAGGCGAGGGCATCTGGGAAGGCGTGCGCCTGCTTGGCGGGGAAGAGCGCAGCAATTACCCGCTGACCCTGAGCGTCAACGACCTGGGCGAAGATTTCAGCTTCAGCGTGCTGGCAGTCGAGGGTATTGGCGCGGCCCGGGTGGTCGAGTGGATGGCCGCCGCGGTTGGCCAGTTGCTGCAGGCGCTGGAGCAAGGGCAGGCCACGCCAGTGGACAGCCTGCCGATCCTCAGCGATGAGGCCCGCCAACAACTGCTCGGTGGCTTCAACGATACCGCCCGCGAGTACCCGCAAGGGCAGACGGTGCATGCCCTGGTCGAAGCCCAGGCTGCCCGCACGCCCGATGCCACGGCGCTGACCCAGGCCGGTGTGACGCTGAGTTACGGCGAGCTGAACCTGAGTGCCAACCGCCTGGCGCACCGCCTGATCGAGCGTGGTGTGCAGCGCGGCGACCGGGTTGCCCTGTGCCTGCCGCGCAGCCTGGAACGGGTGATCAGCCTGCTGGCCGTGCTCAAGGCCGGTGCTGCCTACGTGCCGGTGGACCCCAGCTACCCGGCCGAACGCATCGCCTATCTGCTAAGTGACAGCGCCCCGGCCTTGTTGCTGGCCGAATCGAGCCTCGGCGGTTTGCCGGGCGACGTTCCCCGCCTGGATCTCGACGATGCAGGCGCCTGGCACTCGTCTGACAGCAACCCGCAGGTGACAGGGCTGGATTCCCAGGCACTGGCCTATGTGGTCTACACCTCCGGCTCTACTGGTCTGCCCAAGGGCGTGATGATCGAGCATCAGGCCCTGGCCAACCTGGTGCACTGGCACTGCCAGGCCTTCGCACTGCGCACCGGCGAGCGCACCTCGAGCGTCGCCGGCTTCGGTTTCGACGCCATGGCCTGGGAGGTCTGGCCGGCCTTGTGCGCCGGTGCCACCTTGCACCTGCCGCCTGCGCCTATCGGCAATGAACATGTCGACGAGTTGCTCGACTGGTGGCTGCAGCAGCCACTCACCGTCAGTTTCCTGCCCACCCCAGTAGCCGAACAGGCCCTGCGCCGCGAGCGCCAGCACCCGACCTTGCGCACCCTGCTGATCGGCGGCGATCGCCTGCGCCAGTTCGACCGCGACCCCGGCTTCGACCTGGTGAACAACTACGGCCCAACCGAAACCACGGTCGTCGCCACCTCCGGCAAGGTGCTGCCTGGTGCGGCACTGCACATTGGCCAGCCCATCGCCAACACCCGCGTCTACGTGCTCGACGAACACCGCCAGCCGGTACCGATCGGGGTAACCGGTGAGCTGTACATCGGCGGTGCGCAGGTCGCCCGTGGCTACTTCAACCGGCCCGAACTGACGGCCGAGCGCTTCCTCGACGACCCGTTCAGCCGCAAACCGGGGGCGCGCATGTACCGCAGCGGCGACTTGGTGCGCTGGAATGCCGATGGCACCCTGGATTACCTGGGCCGTAACGACGACCAGGTGAAAGTCCGCGGTGTGCGCGTGGAACTGGGTGAAATCGAGGCAGCCTTGCAGGCACAAACGGGCATCGACGATGCCGTGGTGCTGGTGCGTGACGAGCGCTTGCTGGCCTGGTTCACCGAGACCGCGCCGGTGCAACTCGACAGCCTGCGCCAGGCGCTGCAGGCCAGCTTGCCGGCGCACATGCTGCCCCAGGCGTTGATCCGCCTGGCGCAGCTGCCGCTGACCAGCCATGGCAAGCTCGACCGCCGTGCATTACCTGAGCCGGATACCGCCGACCTGGTCAGCCATGGCTATGCCGCGCCGCAGGGCCAGACCGAAACGACCATGGCGGCGATCTGGGCCGAGGTTCTGGGTGTCGAGCGGGTAGGGCGCCACGACAACTTCTTCGAACTGGGCGGCCATTCGTTGCTGGCCGTGACCCTGATCGAGCGCTTGCGCCAACAGGGCCTGCAAACCGACGTGCGGGTGCTGTTCGGCCAACCGACCGTGGCCGCGCTCGCTGCGGCGTTGGGCAACGGTCGCCTGGTAACGGTCCCCGAGAACCGTATCCCGGTGGGCTGCACGCAGATTACCCCGGACATGCTGTCATTGATCGACCTGGACCCAGCCAGCATCGCGCGCATCGTCGCCACGGTGCCGGGAGGCGCCGCCAACGTTCAGGACATCTACCCGCTGGCACCGCTGCAGGAGGGCATTCTTTACCACCACCTCAGCGCTGCCGGTGCAGACCCGTACCTGCTGCAATGGCGCATCGCGTTCGATTGCCCGGCACGGCTGCAAGCCTTCGCCAGCGCCCTGGACAAGGTCATCGCTCGTCACGACGTGCTGCGCACTGCCGTGCTGTGGGACGGTCTGCGCCAACCAGTGCAAGTGGTGTGGCGCAATGCGCCCCTCGCAATTATTGAAAGCGCCGCCGATCCTGTGGGAGCGGGTCTTGCCCGCGAAGAATCCACCGCGATGCTTGAACTGTGCACTGCCCCGTTGATCCGCCTGCTGCATAACCCGCCGGCTGACAACCAACGCCTTGAAGCCACCCTGCAATTCCACCACATCGTCCTCGACCACACCGCCATGAAGGTGGTCCTCGAAGAAATCCGCGACCACCTGCGCGACCAAGCCCCGACCCAACCCCCGGTGCCGTACCGCAACTACGTGGCACAGGCGCGGTTGGCCATCAGCGAAGCCGAGCACGAAGCGTTCTTCCACGCCGAGCTGGCCGACATCACTGAACCGACCCTGCCGTACGGCCTGACCGACCTACAGGCCCAGGCCGGTGATTTCGACATGGCCACCGTGCAACTGGGGGCTTGCGACTACCAACGCCTGCGCCGACAGGCCCAGCAGCTGGGTGTCAGTGCCGCCAGCCTGTTGCACCTGGCCTGGGCACGCCTGGTGTCGGCCACCAGCGGCAAGGACAGCGTGGTGTTCGGCACGGTGCTGCTCGGTCGCCTGCAAGGGGGGGGCGGTGCCGACCGGGGCCTGGGCATGTTCATCAACACCTTGCCATTGCGCCTGGACCTGGATGGCCTGGGCGTTCGCGATGGGGTGCGCCTGGCGCACCAGCGCCTGAGCAGTTTGCTGGTGCATGAACACGCGTCCCTCGCCTTGGCCCAGCGCTGCAGCGGCGTGGTTGCGCCGTTGCCGCTGTTCAGCGCGGTGCTCAACTACCGGCATGGCGCCAGTGCTGCTGAGCAGCAGGTGCAGCGCGAGGCCCTGGAGGGCATCGAGGCGTTGCCCAGCGGCGGGCATGGCCACTACCCGCTGAGCGTCAACGTCGACGATCTGGGCGATGGCTTGCGCATGACCGCGCAAGTCATGGCGCAGGTGGGCGCGCAGCGGGTCTGCGAGCAATTGCTGCAAGTGCTGGTCGGTATGCTTGATGCCCTTGAACAGCAGCCGCAATTGCCCTTGCAGCAACTGCCGGTGCTGGCGGCGCAGGAGCGTCAGCAGCTGCTGGTCGAAGCCAACGCCACGACGCTGCAGCACGACCTGCAACAACCCCTGCACAGGCTGTTCGAAGCGCAGGTGCGTGTTGCGCCGGATGCGCTGGCCCTGGTGGCCGAAGAGGGCCAGCTCAGCTACCGCCAGCTCGATGAGCAGGCCAACCGCCTGGCCCATCACCTGATCGGGCTCGGGGTGAAACCCGACGATCGCGTAGCGATCTGTGTCGAGCGCGGGCTGTCGCTGGTCGTCGGCCTGCTGGCCATCCTCAAGGCGGGCGGGGCCTACGTGCCCGTCGACCCGGGCTACCCGGCAGAACGCATCCGCCACATGCTGGAAGACAGCGCGCCGCTGGCCGTGCTGGTGCACGGCGCCACCCGTGAAGTGGTGCAGTCTGCGCAGGCACCGCTGATCGATCTGGACGCGTCGGCCTGGGATGCCCAGCCGATCAGCAACCCTCGCGTACCTGGCCTGGCGTCGCACCACCTGGCCTATGTGATCTACACCTCCGGCTCCACCGGCCTGCCCAAGGGCGTGATGGTCGAACACCGCAACGTGGTCAACCTGGTGCACTGGAGCCAGCGCCTGTGCGCCGTGGTGGCAGACGCTAGTGTGTTGCAAAAGACCCCGGTCAGCTTCGACGCCTCGGTGTGGGAGCTGTTCTGGCCACTGTGCAGCGGCCTGCGCCTGGTGCTGGCCCGCCCGGACGGCCAGCGTGATCCGCATTACCTGGCGCAACTGATCCAGGCACAGCGGGTGAACGTGGTGCAATTCGTGCCAGTACTGCTGCAGCAGTTCCTTGAGCACCCGCAGAGCGCAGATTGCAGCAGCCTCAGCGATATCGTCTGTGGCGGTGGCGAGTTGACCCAGGCACTGGCCGCGCGGGTGCGCCAGCAACTGCCGGGCGTGCGCCTGCATAACGTCTACGGCCCCACCGAAACCACCGTCGACTGCAGCGTATGGACCCTGGAGCCCGATGCGCCGCTGCCAGAAGGCGTACTGCCAATCGGCCGCCCGATCGACAACACCCAACTCTATGTGCTGGACAACCGCGACCAGCCCGTGCCGTGGGGCGTTACCGGTCACCTGCACATCGGCGGCGCCGGCGTCAGCCGTGGCTACCTGGGCTTGGGCCAGCAGCAAGCCGAGCGTTTCATTGCCAGCCCGTTCGTGGCCGGCGCACGGCTGTACCGCAGTGGCGACCTGGTACGTCAGCGTGCCGACGGCAACCTCGAATTCCTGGGGCGCAACGACCAGCAGGTGAAGATCCGCGGCCTGCGTATCGAACCCGGTGAAATCGAGGCGTGCCTGACCCGCGTGGCGGCTGTGCGCGAAGCCGTGGTGCTGGCCTTCGATGAACGCCTGGTCGCTTACTACACCGGCGCAGAGCAGCCGGCGGACAGCCTGCGGCAGGCGCTGCTGGCACAGATGCCCGAGTACATGGTGCCGGGGCTGTACATCCACCTCGACAGCCTGCCGCTGGCACCGAATGGCAAACTCGACCGCAAGGCATTGCCAGCGCCGGATGCCAACTTGCAGCAGCGCCCCTACGAAGCCCCGCAAGGCCGCACCGAAGCCCTGCTGGCAGGGCTGTGGGCCGAACTGCTGGGGGTAGAGCAGGTGGGCCGGCATGACAATTTCTTCGCGCTGGGCGGCCACTCGCTGCTGGCCGTGAGCCTCACGGCGCGCCTGCGCCTGGAGGGCCTGCAGGTTGATGTGCGGACCTTGTTCGGCCAGCCGACCCTTGCCGCGTTGGCGGCGACGCTGGGCCAGAACCAGCAGGTCGACGTGCCCGAAAACCGTATCCCGGCCGATTGCACCCACATCACTGTGGACCTGCTCAGCCTGATCGAGCTGGACCAGGCCTCCATCGACCGTATCGTCGCCAGCGTGCCGGGTGGTGCTGCCAATGTGCAGGACATCTACCCGCTGGCGCCGCTGCAGGAGGGCATTCTCTACCACCACCTGAGCGCAGCCGAACACGACCCGTACGTGCTGTATTCGCGGTTGCGCTTCGACAGCCTCGAGCGCTTGCAGGCCTTTGCCCGTGCGCTGGACCAGGTAATTGCGCGTCACGATGTACTGCGCACCGCCGTACTTTGGGACGGCTTGCCACAGCCAGTGCAAGTGGTCTGGCGCCAAGCACCGCTCGCCGTTGTTGAGCAGGTTGCGGCCCCTCGCGAAGCATCCGCCGCAAAACTCGATCTGAGCAGCGCACCACTGCTACGCCTGCTCTATACCCCGAGCGCAGGCGCCATCGACGCCACCCTGCAGTTCCACCACATCGTGCTCGACCACACCGCACTGGAAGTCATAGGCGAGGAGTTGGTTGCTTTCATGCAGGGCAACCCGGCCCCCACGCAACCTGCCGCTCCCTACCGCAACTACGTGGCCCAGGCCCGGCTGGGCATCAGCCAGGCCGAGCATGAAGGCTTCTTCCGCTCGCAACTGGCCGATATCGATGAGCCAACCCTGCCATTCGGCCTGAGCGATGTGCAAGGCGACGGCCGTGGCATGCAGGAGGCCAAACTGCCGTTGTCGGCCACGCTCGCCGCTGGCCTGCGTCGTCAGGCACAGGGGCTTGGCATCAGCGTCGCCAGCCTGTTCCACCTGGCCTGGGCGCGCCTGCTGGCAGCGGCCAGCGGCAAGGACAGCGTGGTGTTCGGCACCGTATTGCTCGGCCGTCTGCAAGGTGGCGAGGGTGCTGAGCGGGCGCTGGGGATGTTCATCAACACCTTGCCGCTGCGGGTCGACCTGGGCGGCGTCAGCCTGCGCGCGGCGGCCCATGCGACCCATCAGCGCCTCAGCGCGCTGCTGGCCCACGAGCATGCTTCCCTGGCCTTGGCCCAGCGTTGCAGCGGCGTGGCCGCGCCGTTGCCGCTGTTCAGCGCGATGCTTAATTATCGCCATGGGGCTCAAGGCAGTGCCGAGCAGCGCCACGCCTGGCAAGGCATCGAAGTGCTGGAAGGGCAGGAGCGTACCAACTACCCGTTGAGCCTGAACGTGGATGACCTGGGTGACGGCTTCCGCCTGGTGGCCATGACCCCGGCAGACATTGGCGCGGCGCGGATCTGCGGGCAGATGAACCGGGTGCTGGAGGCCATGGTCGCGGCGCTGGAGCAAGAGCCGGAGCTGGTGGTGCAGCGCCTGCCGGTGCTGGAGGCTGATGAACGCCAGCGGGTGCTGGTGGACTTCAACGCCACGGCGGTGGACTACAACCTTGAGCAGACGCTGCATGGGCTGATCGAAGCGCAGGTCGAACGCACGCCGGATGCCGTGGCGGTGCGGGCTGAAGAGGGCACCTTGAGCTATTGCCAGCTCAACGAACAGGCCAACCGTCTGGCGCATCACTTGATCGGTCTTGGTGTGAAGCCGGACGATCGCGTGGCGATCTGCGTCGAACGTGGGCTGTCGATGGTGGTTGGTCTGCTGGCCATCCTTAAAGCCGGCGGTGCCTACGTGCCGGTCGATCCGGATTACCCAACGGAACGTGTGCGGCACATGTTGAGCGACAGCGCGCCGGTGGCGGTGCTGGTGCATGCCGCGACGCGCCATGTGCCGGAAAGCGGTCGGGTCATCGACCTGGATCAGCCGAGCTGGGACGCACGACCTGCGAGCAACCCCGTCGTGAAAACGCTGACACCGCACCATCTGGCCTACGTGATCTACACCTCCGGCTCGACAGGGCTGCCCAAAGGCGTGATGAACGA